>NZ_BJLL01000050.1:0-18984 GCF_007996925.1 Enterococcus sp. NBRC 3427
CAGATGCAAGCTTTTGAACACCATTTATTCCGGAAAATGGACTGTGATAAGATTTTTGTCACAGTCTTTTTTTTGCTCAATCAGAAACATCTTTTAAGCTGTTCACTTTGCTTCTTTTTTTGTTTCCTAGTATAATGACAATGTTTTTGAGAAAGATTGCGACTTCACTGCTTGATAGAATGGAGAGTAACAAATAAATGACTACTAATTTTTGGAAAGAGCTGCCAAAGCCTTTTTTTGTTTTAGCACCAATGGAAGATGTAACAGATGTTGTATTTCGCCATGTCGTAAAGCATGCAGCAGCACCGGATGTCTTCTTTACTGAGTTTACAAACTCAGATAGTTTCTGTCATCCAGATGGAAAAGACAGTGTACGAGGAAGATTGACATTTACAGAAGATGAACAGCCGATGGTTGCCCATATTTGGGGAGACAAGCCAGAATTTTTCCGAGAAATGAGCATTGCTATGGCAGAAATGGGCTTCCAAGGAATCGATATCAACATGGGCTGCCCAGTTCCTAATGTAGCAGAACGTGGAAAAGGCAGTGGCTTGATCCTTCGTCCAGAAGTAGCGGCACAATTGATTGAAGCGGCTAAAGCTGGCGGTTTGCCTATCAGCGTCAAGACTCGTATCGGCTATACGGAAATGTCTGAGATGGAAGAATGGATCAGTCACCTACTTCATCAAGATATAGCCAATCTTTCTGTCCATTTGCGTACGCGTAAAGAGATGAGTAAAGTAGATGCACATTGGGAAGTCATCCCTAAAATCATTGCTTTACGTGACCAAATCGCTCCGAAAACACTGATTACGATCAATGGAGATATCCCCGATCGCCGGACAGGAGAAGAATTGGCTGAAAAATATGGCGTAGATGGCATCATGATTGGCCGAGGGATTTTCAAAAATCCTTATGCATTTGAAAAAGAACCGAGGGAACATACAGAAAAAGAACTGATCGGACTACTTCGTCTGCAACTAGATCTGCAAGATCATTATTCAGAAATCATTCCGCGTTCGATCACAGGACTGCATCGTTTCTTTAAAATCTATATCAAAGGATTTCCAGGAGCAAATGACTTGCGTGTTCAGTTGATGAATACGAAATCTACCGATGAAGTACGAGAGATCTTGGACACCTTTGAAAAAGAACATCCAACGCTTTTCAGTGAACAATGATTTCTTGCTTGAACACCGTGAATCAGAGGTTGTGACAAAAGTCTTGTCGCAACCTCTTTTTCATCTAAAAAGTGCAAATAGTTTACTTTAAGTAAGAGAATAATTATGATGGATAAAAAAGGTGGAACAAATAACATACTATATATATTGAAATGAACACTGTATGGATGCTCCAACTTGATGAAGCTAAGGAGGAATTCGTATGTCAGAAAAGGAATTAATGAAGGTAGTCGGTTTTTATGAAGGGTTGCCGATCGATGATCCAAAAAGCTTTATTGATGAAAAAGAACAGGTACCTGTACCCAGTTCACAGGATCTTCTGGTAAAAGTCAATGCAGTATCTGTCAATCCTGTCGATACGAAACTTCGCCAAGATAATGGGATAAGAAATGCTTTGCGTATCTTAGGGTTTGATGGGGTCGGGAAAGTCGTTGCTGTAGGCGATGAAGTGCAAAAATTTTCTGTCGGCGATCGCGTGTTTTATGCAGGTACAACAACAAGAGCAGGAAGCAATCAAGAATACCAACTGGTTGACGAACGTATTGCCGCTCTTGCGCCGAAAAATCTGTCAGATGAAGAAGCCGCAGCGTTACCATTGACTTCATTGACCGCTTATGAATTGTTATTTGAAAAATTTGGTCTGATTCCAGAAGAAAATGCCAACCGCGGGAAAAAAATCTTAGTGATCAACGGAGCTGGAGGCGTCGGTTCGATTTTTAATCAACTAGCACATTGGGCTGGTCTAGAAGTCTATGCGACTGCAAGTCCGAAGAATTTTGAATGGCTGAAAAAAACAGGTGTAGACTATTCAATCGATTATCATCAAGACTTAAGTAAAAGTTTTCGTGAATTAGGAATCGATCAAGTAGAGTATGTCGCTGTATTATTCGATATTACCCGCTATTTTGATCAAATCAAGCACCTTGTCCGACCATTTGGACATGTGGGAACGATCGTAGGAATCAAAGAGCCGTTAGATATAGGTGTTTGGAAAAACCAATCTATCAGCTTCGACTGGGAGTATATGTTCGCTAAAACAGACTATAACTATGAAGTCGAAACGCAAGGAGAAGCTTTAGCGCACATTGCTGCTTTAGCAAACGAAGGGATTATCCGCAGTACATTGAGCAAGGTCTATTCAGATGGGATCAATGCGAAGAATTTGAAACAAGCAACCAAAGACGTAGAAACAGGACATATGTTAGGAAAAGTCGTTGTTAGTGGTCCGTTCAACGGATAAGCAGGAATACGCCGATTTTCTTCTTATTTGATTTTGTTAAAAACAAGAGCGCATGACAGTAATTTGCCATAAGCTCTTGTTTTTTTATTTATAATAAGCGAATCAATGAAAGGGAAAGAATACCCACCAAGACGATCACCAATAAGCTTTTTGAAAGAATAGCAGCTAAAAGAGTAGGAACTGAAGCCAAAGCATTTTCGAGATTGATTTGCGGCAGATGTCCGATGTTTTGGGTAAATAAACTGCTGAACCATAAAGCAGACATAATGACGATTGGGACAAAACTTAAATACTCAAGCAACGGTTGCGGTAAATCGAATTTTTTCAGTAAGACAAACGGTAGGACCCTAGAAAGCCAAGTCGCTAGAGTACAACCTAAAATAGTCAGCAATGTAAACTCAAAAGAAGGCATGTTTGATCCACACCCCCAATCCGCACCCGATCAGTGTCACAACTACGATCACTAAGTTGCTTGGGATAAAAATCAGTCCGATATATACCAGAATCAAAGTGAGACCAATCAGGATCAACTGTAATCGTTTAGAGGTGTTTCTATCAGAAATGACTTGAAGATAAAGTAAACCGATAAACATAGCGACGATGGCGAAATCCAAGCCAAACTTTTTCGGATCAGTAATAAAATTACCTAAAAGTGCGCCAACAAGAGAAGAACCCACCCACGTCAAATAAGAAATCCAATTAGCTGTATTCATCCAACGAAAGTTTAACTTTTGTCCCGTATAGTTCAATTTATTCATTCCCAGTGCGAAACTTTCATCTGTCAGCAATGTGCCAATTAGCAGATTTTGAAGCAGCCGATTTTTCTTGAAATAAGGGGCGATCGTCATACTCATCAAAATCATTCGGGAATTGACTAGAAAGGTCGAGAGAACGATGGAAAGCAGTGGACTATGGCTAGCAAGCATGCTGACTGTGATAAATTGGGCGGCACCAGCATAGATCAGCAGGGACATCAACGTGACGACCAGCGGATGAAACCCGGCAGCTTTCCCAACGATACCAAATGCAAGTCCAATACCGATATAACCAAAAACGGTAGGTAACGTGTCTTTGATCGCAGTTTTTATATCTAACTTTTCATCCAATAACAAAACTCCTTTAGCACGACATAAATTTTCATAATTGTCGTCAAACTTGTGAATATTCTAAATTTTTGTTTAACGTTTGTCAATGGTAAATAGTTCATACGAGGGGAATACTTAGAAGATAAAATTCTACTAGAAAAAACAAAAATGAGTATTTTTCATATAGCGAAAATAAAATAACGCATTATATGCATCATTTTACCGCTTATTCTTTATTCCCTAATGGATTACAAAATTATAAAACAACTATTATGATTAAGTTTTTTTAAAAATACTGGTAAATGAACAATCGGTTTTAACAGCGATGATATTATGAAAAACAAGGAACGTCTTACGAAAAAAATGATTTTTAGGAATGAAAAATGAAGATCTGATGGATTGGTATATGTTACTTCATACAAAATCATGTTGCGATTGTTTTCAATTGAAGGAGAGCCATATTTATAAAGGAGTTGGCAAAATGGAAGTATGGGAGATCATCGAATTTGTTCGAAAGCAAAAAGGTATCTCCGTAGCAGAATTATGCGGAAAGGAAGTCAGCCGATCCGTTTACGAACGGTTTGTAAAAAATCAAGCAGACACGACAGTTAGCAAATTTTCATATTTTTTACAAAAACTCAATCTTGGTTATGATGAACTGAGGATATTCGATTATCCGCCGGAGGTGGCAAACATGGACCGGATGATGAAAGAAATGGTTTTAGCATTTATGAATCAAGATAAAGAAGAATTGCAACATTTGATCAGCCTGTGCGAAGAAAAAGGAGACATCACTCAAAAGGAGAGACATCTAGCTAGTTTATGCAAATTACTGATTGCTCGTATAGTAGATGAGCCAATTGCTGTTGCTGATTCAGAAGTTTATCAGTATCTGATTTATGCACAGACATGGACGAATTATGAGTTGGTGTTATTCAATCATTGTATGTATGCTTTTGATCCATTCTTTATCGATTTAGTGTTAGATAAAGCATTAGTCAGTATTTCCGCTTATCAAAACAGCAAGGATCGAAAGAATGAGAGCTTTCGGATGCTGGCAAATGCGATTATCCATTTTATCCAGCAGCAACAACGCGGACTAATTTGGAAATATATCTCAAAACTTGAAGCAGTCTTTTTAGAAGAAGATATGTTCTTTGAACGAAATCAGTATTCCCTACTCACTGGAATCTGGGAGATGATCAAAGGAAATGAAAAAGGAAGACAAAAAGTAAACCAAGCGTTGCAGATTTGTCAGCAACTTGGTGCAACGAAATATCATAAAATGAATCATGATCTTTTGAGAAATGTAGAAAGAATCTATGAAATCGATTTTCAATTAGACGAATTACTAGTAGTAGACAAATAAAAAGACAGACAGCCGAGGTATTACATCAAATACCTTGGCTATTTTATTTGCATGAAAAATATCAAAAGGATAACGAGACAATAAAAAATCAAATCAAAAAATTTTTTTCAAATATTTACGTACTTAATAAATGGGAGAATATTCACCACATATAAAACGAAGGAGGATCATCTGCATTTACAAGAAGGAATATTCGTTCCGGATAGAAAGTAAAGGGGGATAGAGGAGTATTGTCAGGTAAATATTAGCTGTTTTTTTATATTTTTTTGAAAAAGAACATAAAACATTAAAATATCAGCCAGTTTTTAAGAATTATTTCAAAGTGATTTGTAATAAATTTAAAAAGGTCATACTTAGAAAAATATGTGAGATTAGAAATAATTTGTATAGTTATTTTTCTTGGATTTTTGACCAGTCAAAAAAGGAGGGAGAAGGAGGTAAAATAACACATCGTATACGACACATGATGTGCGTGAATGCTACATTTTGACCACAGATACAAAAAATAGTTTATGATGTACGCGTAACAAAAAATAACTTTTTATTAGGAGGAACAAACATGGCAGGAGCAATTGCAGTCACACCCGAACAGCTTAAATCACAGGCAAAGGTCTACCAGCAGGCAGCATCTCAAATCCAAGATGCGATCAGAAAGGTCAATTCCATGAACCAACAAATCGCTCAACAATGGAAAGGGCAAGCCTTCCAAGCATATTTAGAGCAATACAATCAGCTGGAAGGAAATGTCAAACAGATGGAGCAGTTATTGGAAAGCATCAATCAACAGTTGAACAAGTATGCTGACACTGTGGCAGAGCGGGATCGTCAAGATGCTGGCTCATTTGGATTTTAAGCAATAAGGCAATAAGAATTATTCAGTTTTGAGTGATCAGCAGACACATGACATCATCGAGCATGGTCGTTCCTCACGGCTTAATATCGTAAGAAAAAATGGATGACAATGTTTTTCTGCATTTTTTGATGGAGTTCGCTTCTCACTGAAAAACTGAATCGGCACATGAAGCCAGATTCAGGAGCAAGAAGAGGCTGGATCCACTATTTTTCCAGCCTCTCCTCACTGTTCCTTCTTTTGGCTAAAAGTGCGCTGAGAAACTATCTGCACTAAGGCCAATTTTTGTACAAACTTTTGAAGAAGTTTCTGCAAAAATTTGTCTTACTGCGTAGAGCCAATTGTTTTTAACCTCATTTATTTTAAGGAGTGGAAGAGTTTAGATGTTAACTGATTTTAGAAGGAACATTTCATTATTTCTAACAATTGCCGCTAGCTTATTTTTACTGCTTTTCTTTCTTTACTTAGGATTCAAAGATGATAATGTCACGATCAGTACAACTGATTCTACAGGAAAAATGCAATATGCACTAGTCAACGAAGATAAAGGAGCAGTCTTTGAAGGCAAAAATTATTCATTAGGTTCGGATTTTGTGACATTGATCAATAAAGACAGTAAAAATCGCTGGGAAACCACCACTCGAAACATCGCTACAGCTGGTGTAGAAAGCGGGCAATTTGATGCGCAAATCATCATTCCCCAAGATTTTTCTGAAAAATTGCTCTCGCTGCAAAGTATCAATCCGGAAAAAGCATTGATCGAATATCAAGTTCGAGATGGACAAAATGAAATCACGAATCAAATGATTCAAGACAATGTCAACACGATCTTAACGGACTTCAATCAGCGGATTATCCAAATGTATTTTTCCAGTATCGTCGGGAATTTATTTGAAGCACAGCAAAACGTGAATCAAATCGCCGGAACACAAGTAAACTATCAGACGAATTTGGAATCATCTATTTACAGTCCATTCAAAGAAATCCCAGGCAATTATACGAATGTGCTGGAAACAGCCAGTATTTTAGACACAGACAATCAGTCTTTTACTGCCCAGCAGCAAGCCTTTGTCCAGTCGGTCAAAGAGTTGCTGGACAGAAACAATCAAGGATTAGAAGGAGGCAGCCAATCGACTGAAACAGTCAAAGAATCGGTCGAGGACTACACGAAGCAGGCAAATGAAAAACTGAAAGAATCGATCAGACAATTCAATGATCAAGTAGCGATGCAAAAAAAACAGCTCAACGAACAATGGGAAACAGATACGGCAAACTATAAAAAGCAGCATGATCAATTGAATGAAACAATCTTGTCCCAGTTGGGTGATTTTTATACCAGCAATGAACAAGAAAGCACAGGTGTGTACGCCGGATTTTTATCAGAATCGGTTCTTTTCCAAGTGACACAAATAAAAAGAATCACGGAACTTCAGGCAGAAATCGCTGAGCTACAAGCCCAGACAGAACAGTTGACCCAGTTGAAAAGCCAGATTGCAGCGACTTATTATAATGATCCTGCAGCTACTCCTGATACAGCAACCACCGAGCAAGTGAAAACAGCTATCCTCCAGCTGATTTCCGATTTGGGAGGAAACACACCCAAATTGAACGCTGAGTATCAAGGAACACTAGAGTCCTCATTGGCTCAGATTCCAGACAAGAGCTTGGAACAGTTAGTGGACGAATTAGCAAAACAGCAAGTGATCACACCTGATCAAGCTTCCCTTTACTTGGATGAACTGGCAATCGTCCGAAAATACGCCAATGATTTGAACAAGCCATTGGGAAAAGAGGTCCATTTCACGTATTTAGATCCTAGACAAGGACATCCTGAAATGATCACCATTCCGCAGCAAACAGTCACGCTTTCCATGGACCCGACAAAAGGGAATACCTATTCGATCCAATTACCAGCTGATTCGCAAGAACAAGTCAGTGTGATGCTAGATGGTCCCAAGCTGCAAGAAATTGAACAGTTAGTGAATGATGAACTGCATCCTTATCGCTATCAAACTACAATCATCGACCATTCAGATCATCAATTTACATTCGCAACACCTGAAAAAATCGAAGAAACGGAAGAAAGTACGCAAGATTCAACAGATGACCCACAAGAAAAAGAATTGCCGAAACAGGTGACATTCACGGTCAACCTACCGATCATCTGGCATTTGAACTCAATAGAACAAGCGACATCTTATAATGAACTTCACTATTCATGGAGCAGGAACGAAACGGTCCAAAGCGATCATCACTATGCCGTCTATCTCCCGATGGATCAGCCGCTGATCGATGATGTGCCTAAAATTCTGACACATTTACAAGTACTGGATACTGCTGCGCAGCAAATCGCGACTCTTTTCGGTAATCCGAACCAGTCGTTATCAGTCCAGTCTTATGCTGCCATGATCCGTGCATCAGAAAACCAAGGGAAAACAGTTCTGGAATTAGCTAAAGACCAATCGATCTATCGTCGGTATGACAATATTACGAATGACGAGAAACAAACGGTCATTACCGATAAATTATATGAAGAATACAAGAAATCAGGAGACAGGATCTACAAGGACACCGAGACTCAGATCAATCGACTGCAAGCGGTCATTGGGCATGAAACAGATCAGAATAAAGAAGAAGCCAGCCCTACGCTTTACGGCACATTGAATCTGATGACCATCCCGGAAAAACTGCTACAGGAAGCAGATAAATTGAATCGATGGTTCACAGATGCCAACCGGCAAATCAAGGATTCATACAATGCATGGGGCGAAACAGCAAAAATCGAAGCCGCATCAGTGATCAATGAAGAAAATCCGCATCCTGAAGAAAACGAGACGAAACAAATTGCCACCCAAACAGAGTCTTTAGTCCAAACGATGCAGGAACTGATGCGATCATCCAAAGAAACGGCTGCTAGCACCGAGAAATCTGCTGCAGAAGTCAAAGATATCGCGCCGGTAATCGAAGAATTAAAAACAACGACAGCTGATGTTCAGACAAATGCAACAACGATCCTCACCAATCTGGATCAATCGATTCAACAATCGAAGCAAATAACGAAAGAAAACGAAGAATATGCAAAGACCTTTGAAAAAGTGTTATCCAACACGAAAAACGGCGGAGCAGACAATACACAAGTTTTCCATTTTCTGTCACGGCCGATCCAAGGAAAAGGTGTATTCGGGCAAACAAGACAAATCTCATTAGTTCCTTATTACGCAACATTAACTGGCGCGATTCTGCTTATGGTCGCAGGGCTTTCATTACTAGGATTTATGAAAAAACGTAAAGTGACAGAAGCCAATCTGTTGGTTCAGCCGACAAGGATATGGCTGAACGTTCCTAATGTCTTCCTTCTTTCGTTTGTGACGATCTTACTTGCCGGTTTTTATGCTGGTGCTACCAGTGCAAGTGCTGGCACAGCGAATCGCTTGTTGTGGTTCAGCTATGCCTTTTTGACCTTTGCCAGCATGCAGCTGCTTGTCACAGGCTGTTTACGGCAATTCAAGAAACTTACCTTATATGGTTACGGCATCGTTCTAGGATTGTATTTCATACTCACACCATTATTAGGAGTGACGGTCAAAATAGGTTCATTCACCGAGTTTCTCTATCGGCTGTCACCGCTCCAAAATATCCAAAATGGTTTTACAGTCCTGCTGAATGGCGGCCGTATCAGTTGGGTCAGTTATCTTGTGATCGCCATCCTTCTTGTTTTAGGACTGTTTCTGAATCTCATTGTTCTTCCTGAAGAACAAGATAGAAAAGAGCGTGAATCATGAATAAAAAAAGAAAAATCTGTCGGATCATCGGTATTTTGAGTATTCTTTTTCCTATTAGCTTCGACGGAACACGTGTGCATGCTGAACAAGGGTCTCTTACAATCAACAATCAGGTAATCTATGAGGATCAGCAAACGGAAGCAGGCGGAAACGAGGTCTCATTTGCCATCAACGACTTGTTTTTGGCGGAGAAAGAAGCGAAAGATCAGCAATTGAAAGCAAAACAAAAAGAACTGGTCTCAACTGCACAGGAAAAAGTATTTTTTGAGGAAACGACTGAGCCAGAAGCTCTTGACCAAAAAGTAATGCCTTATCTCTTCAAAGAAGGAGACACTGTTGCTTCAGTCCAGAGCACTTCTTCTTCAACTATGCAGCAAAGGAAAGTAAATCAGCTGGTTACCTTTAGCGGCTATATTCTTGGCGGAAGCCTATGCATAGGAATCGGTCTATTTTTAGGGAAACAATTAGCTTATCACAAAAATAAAAGGAGCAGGAGTGGCGTGTAGCATGGAAAAAGGTACAACAATCAGTATTAGTCTGCATACAGCTGATCGGATCATCGATCTGAAAGTCCCAAGCCAAGTCACTGTGGCACGGCTGAAAACAATTTTACAAGAGTCGTTTCCAATCATTCATATCCGACTTCCCGAAAATTTTGAATTGACTCTTTTGAATAAACCCATCCATTTGAGAAATGAGGCCATCTTAGCTGATTATTCTTTAGGCAATGGCGATCAGTTACAAGTGATCGAAAGACAAAAAAACAGGGAGGAAAACCCACTGTGAGAGAAATACAGAACATCGACCAAACCATTGGATTTATGAAGGAGACTAACGCTGTAGAGGTGACTCTGCAGGCCAATCAGTATAGGCTGGACAAACTGACACAGTATCAGCACTTTTTAGCACCTGGTATCCGAATGCTGTCAGGAGAGATTATAGAAGCAACAGAAGAAAAGCTGGTTATTCGCTATAAAAAAGAAACGGATACCTTGCCGCTTGAACAAGTCGTCAAAAAGGAAGAGCTCTTCCACCGTTTGCTGCTGGCACAAAAAATCCATTTCTTAACGGATTTTCTACACCGTCCAGCTCAGCCTTTCCTCCATCCTGCTAATCTATTCGTTCGTGGAGAAGAACTAGTTATCGGGCACCGAGGATTTATGGAAACGATCGTCCCTTATATCAATGAAGAAGATGATTTTATCAAGCAATATCGGGCACTGGTCCTTTATATCTTGCATCCTAAATTAAACTATGAACTGCTGATTGAAGGCAGCGGTACGCTGAAAGATGCCTTTACAAAAAAAATAAACGAAGCAGATACGATCGAAATCATTGATCAGTTGCTGGCAACGGAGATTCTGAAGCAAAAGCAAAAACGAGCCAAAGAAACACAAGTAGTCAGTAAAAGAAATCATCAGATTTTTAAGTGGAGCAGCTTGGTATTGGGGGTATCGACAATCGGGTTTGCTGTTGCGACTGGGATCTATGCTCTGGATAAACTCCCGGCACAAGAGCGTATCAGTTCCGCTGAGACACAATATATCGCCAATGATTACGCTGGTGTTTTGAATACGTTGAAAGAAGACGAACCTGAAAAACTGCCCACTGGTGCTAAATATGTTGCCGCAGTCAGTGCCGTACAACTGGACAATTTGTCCAATGAACAAAAGGCAGCTATTTTAAATAACTTGTCCCTTAAATCGAGCGAAAACACATTGCTTTACTGGATCTATGCCGGAAAAGGGAACTTCGATAAGGCACTAGATGTCGCTAAGAATCTTGGTGACAATCAATATATCTTACACGCCTATACCAAGTTATACGATGCAAAAAAGACCAACAACAAGATGAAAGGTGAGAAAAAACAAGAATTGCTCACAAAGTATGAAGAAGAGATCAATAAATACATGAAGTTGTTAGGAGGAGAAGATGGAAATGAAGCCAACTGATCGGTTCGTCCCATTAAGTGATCAAATCCGGACATCTGTAAAGATCCTCTTTGATATTTTTTATTTTGGTGAAACGTTCGTCCATGAACAACTCACCGAGAAACAGCGTCAAGTCGTACTTAACGGTCAAAGCTTCACTTATGAAGACCAGAAGTTATTGTGTGACGGAAAACCAATCAAGTCAGATGAACACTTGCTGATTTTAAGACATGAAGAGCTGGAAACTGTTTTTACGAATAAACCAAAAAAAGATTTTCTGATCTCCGGAGTGAAAAAATCGGCAGTTTTTTTAGAAACAGATGCATTGATCTCAATTCCTATCGATCCTAAAACCAAAGAATATCAGCTGAAGATCTATCCGAGTAAGGAACGTGTTTACTATAACGATCAGCTTATACAAGAAGGTACATTTTCCTTTGGCGTAGGAGATCGGTTGATGGTCGATCGTTTAGTGATCGAAGTCCGGGAAAAGCAGCTGCGTTTCACCAGTCTGGGCACAAACTATCAGCTGGATCCATGGAAACTGGTAGAAGAAACGTTTCTTCCCGAATATCCGGATGATTTCCCATTTTTTAGAAGAAGCCCGCGTATCCATTTGAAAGAACCAGCGAATGAAATCGAGATCCTTGCACCGAAACCAAAAGAAACAGAAGGCAGAAATGACTTATTGAAAACAATCGTGCCACCACTTGGTATGGTCGTTTTAAGCGGTGCCACAAGTTTTCTTAGCGGAGGAAACCCGATCATGATGCTGAGCATGGGTGGTGCGAGTCTATTGACAGCTGGTTTTTCAGTTTCCAGTTATCTGACCAATAAAAAAGAAACGAAACGAACAAACGAGGAACGGGAAACCACCTACCGCCAGTATATGCTTCAAAAAAAATCAGAACTGAACAAGCTGCAGCAAAAACAAAAAGAAGCGTTGGCGTACATGAATCCTTCTATAGATGATTTGGCTGTGATGGCTAAAGAATATCATGCGCGGATCTATGAGCGTATGAGCCGCAATGAAGATTTTTTGAATATTCGAGTGGGCACAGGAGAGATCATCTCCAGTTTCAAGACGAACTACCAGCCAGCAGAAGAAGATGATTTGAGCAAAGAAGCAGAAGAACAGCTCGTCTGGCCTTATAAACAGTTGGACGAAGCGCCAATCGTCGTTCCGCTAAAGGATCAGACGCTAGGATTAGCAGGACCATCTGCTGTACTGCGAACCGCCGTCCAAACCATCCTTTTCCAATTATCGGTTCTTCATTCGTACCGAGATGTCGAATTCATCACATTGGTTCCGGAAGCGGATTATCAAAAGGAGTGGAGTGCCTGGCGCTGGCTGCCCCATACGAAGATCCGACATTTGAATCTTCGGGGAATCGTCCATCACGCACAGTCACGGGACATGGTCCTGAATTCCTTTTATCAAATGCTGACAAAGCGACGCCAGCAAGTCAAAGAAGCCGGAAATGAAACAGTTGTTTTTCAGCCGCATTACATTTTTTCAATCCTTGATGAAAGCTGGCTTTCAGGTCATGGATTGAATGAATTTCTGGCTGAAGACATGAGTCCGTACGGTGTGACAGTCATTTGGGGAAAAGAAGCCTTGAACATGCTGCCGGAGACAACGACAACGCTCATCGAATATCAAAGTAGTGAATCTGCTACCCTGATCAATCAAAACAGCGAATACATCAATCAGACCTTCTTGCCAAATCATCTACCAACTAGCTATCCACTGGAGCAAGCCATCCAGCGTTTAGCGAACCTGCAGCACGTGGAAGTGGAGAAGAATGCGGTGCCGGAAAGTCTTAGTTTATTAGATCAATACGAAGTGAAAAAAATAGAAGAACTTTCTATTCGGACTCGCTGGTTGAAAGCTGAACCAAACAAATCAATTCGTTCTTTGATTGGCTGGAGAGGGAAATCAGAGTATGTCTATTGGGATCTGCATGAGCGGGTTCATGGTCCACATGCACTCGTTGGAGGAACGACTGGTTCAGGAAAATCGGAGTTTTTGACCACCTATTTGCTAGGTTTGGCGATTAATTTTTCTCCAGAGGATATCGGAATGCTGATTATTGATTGGAAAGGTGGAGGAATTGCAAATACATTAGAAAAATTACCTCATTTCATGGGGGCAATTACTAATCTAGATGGTGCAGGGACGGCTCGTGCATTGGCAAGTATCAAAGCAGAACTGAACAAAAGACAAAGAGAGTTTGCTAAATATGGAGTAAACAATATCAATGGATACATGAGTTTATATAAACAACGTCTAAACCCTAATCCAGCTATCACTTATCCTAGTAAACCATTACCACATTTGATTTTAGTTTCAGATGAATTTGCTGAATTAAAAGCAAATGTTCCTGAATTCTTAGAAGAATTGACCTCAGTAGCACGAATCGGCCGATCGCTAGGAGTCCATTTGATTCTAGCCACACAAAAGCCATCTGGTGTGGTAAATGATCAGATTGAAGCAAATAGTACAAGTAAAATCGCACTTAAAATGGCTAGCGTCCAAGATTCGAATGAATTACTAAAAACCCCAGATGCTGCTCAAATCATAAATCCTGGTCGTGGTTATCTTAAAGTTGGCGAAAATGAAGTATATGAATTATTCCAAAGCGGTTATGCCGGTGTTTCATATGATCCAGACAAAATAATCGAAGAGAATGTGGACGAACGGATTTTTATGATCAATGATTTAGGGCAATCAGAGGTGCTCTATGATCCTGGTGAGGAAGTGATTCAAGGAAAAGATACTAGCGAATTACCAACGCAACTAGAGGCAGTGATTGACAAAATCGATCAAATTTTTCAACAGTCGGATTATATCCTCCCCGAGAAGCCTTGGTTACCCAATCTGGAAGACCAGATCGTGACGCCGACTGTGAAAGAAACGAAAAAAAGAAAAATGGATATCCCGCTTGGAGTAGTAGACATACCGTCCAGACAAACGCAAGAAATCTATAACTATGATTTGGTAAAAGCTAGCCACACTGCTATATTTGCAAGTCCGGGGTACGGAAAATCAACAATATTGCAAACGATTACGATGAATCTTTCACGTCAGAACACGCCGGAACAGATTCACTTTCATTTATTGGACTTTGGGAATAATGGTCTATTGCCATTAAAAAATTTGCCTCACACAGCAGACCTTGTCACTTTGGAGGAAGACGAAAAGCTGCAAAAAATGTTGGATAGGATTTCTCTTGTATTAACAGAAAGAAAACAGTTATTCAAAGAATGCGGCGTAGCAAATCTTGAACAATATGAAACGAAAAGGCAAATAACATTACCAATCGTTGTTACAGTTCTTGATAGTTATGATGGTCTAAGCACGGATGATACGCGTAAGGAAAAAATCGATGGACTACTCCTGCAGCTGCTTCGTGATGGTGCGAGTTTAGGATGCCATCTTATTTTTACTGCCAATCGAGTAGGTAGCATTCGTATGAATATGCTGAGTAATATTTCTACCAAAATAGCTCTATATTTGAATGATGAAACGGAAATCACCAGCTTAGTAGGTCGTGCAAGCCTTGTTCCTCAAGCAATTAATGGGCGTGGCCAAGTTGTGCTTGATGAACCCGCAGCTATCCAAATTTATTTACCAGTGGCAGGAGAAAATAATGCAGCAATTCTTGAACATTTAGAAAAAGAAGTATCTTCGATGGAACAAGCATGGAATGGCGTAAGACCAGAAAAAATTCCGATGGTTCCAAGTGAATTGACGTATGAAACATTTAATGGATTTGTACCGAAAAAAGAAAGAGATGCGTTTTATTTAGGGTTGAATAAGTTATCATCAATACCTGAGTCTTTCCATTTATTTCAAGGAAAAACATTGGGGATTTTCACAGAATCCAATAGACAATTCCAACTATTGACTCCTTGGTTTATCCAACAAGTCACAGGGGTTCAATCAGAAGCAGATGTTGTCATCATTGATGTTTCAGGTACTTTAGAGAAAATAGCTGACAAGGTAGCAGTTTACATTGATCGAACACAAATCAGTCACCAAAATGTCGAATTGAAAGAAGCGATAGACGCTATGTTAGAAAGTAACGTGAAGAAGCGCTTGGTGGTTGTGAATGGGTTAGTGAATTTTACAGATAAATTATCTTTGGACGCTGAAGAAGTTGCGCAGGTATTAGCCAACGGGAAAGAGCAGTTACAAGTAATCGTTTTTGATAGTTTAACAAAAATCGATGCAACTTATGGTAGTTTTGTCACCTTACTCAAAGAAAATATATCTCAAATACTTTTTGGAGGTATTTTGCAAAAGCAGTCTTTTGTGAGAAACATCCCGTATAACCAACAAAATTTACCTGTACCAAGAAATGTTTTACATCGTTTAGAAGAAGATAGTTTAGCACAAATCGTGATTCCAACGGAGGTAAAAGATTGATGGAACAATTAAGTACAGCATTTTTACCATTAGGGAGTATGGTACGTTTAGACAACGAAGAAATATACGGCACAAGGCTTTATCTAGTTGTGGCACGAGCTATTGCTAAAAATGAACAGGGAAAGATCATCTCAAGATACAAAGTAGCACCACATCCTTTTGGAGATATACCCAGTGAGGAGATCTTTTCTATTGAATTTGGAGATATTTTAGACGTTGTTTTTGAAGGCTATTCAAATGAAACAGATTCTCAGTTTTTAGAAGAGTTGATTAGGCGAATGACTAACGCAATGGCAAATCAAGCTTCTTCTGTAGAGAAGATGACTCCAGAACCTCAAAAAGCAGAAGAAATCCAAGATGAGTATGAAGATGAGAAGCTAAAAGAAGATCCGTTCTATAAATTTAGAAAGCAAGAGGGATAGTTTATGGTAAAAATCGCTTCAAACCAAGGAGCAGCTCAAGCAGCAGCTTCGGGGATAAATAAAGTATCTGTTAGCAGTGGGTACCAATGTACATTAGAAAAAAGTAATCTTTCTGGAATGAAAAAAGGAGCGCAAGTGAGCAACCAGATGCTAACGAATTTATCGAAACTTGTCGACTGTATCAATATACAAGCAAATAAATTTCCGAAATTAGCAGCAGCTATTGCATCACGAGATAGCCAGACAAAATTTAAATAAGAGGTTATTAATATGGAACAAACAAACAATTCTAAGTTAAGAACCGAATATAATCAAAAAATTATAGAAACAGAACAACAAATAGACGTATTGACCCATACAAAAAGACAATTACAAGATTTATCTGAGTTGCTAGAAGGTGACTTAGTGCGAGACTTGCGCAACTTACAAAACTTGAATCAAGAACTAGTTAGCGGTGGCAATAGAGAAGCTAGCTGGTTTCAAGAAGATTTGATTGATAGGCAAAGGAAATTGAAACAATATTTACAACAAAAGAATCAAGAGTTCAACCAAGAATGCTTTAGTATGACAGAACAGTTAAACGAAGAACGAATACAATTTCAAGAGGAAAGGAATAAGCTTCCATGGGACTAATCTACTCCAGCAAAGACGCTTCAACTTTAAAAAGTTCGCTGTCTGCTAATCTATCCATCGCCCGAACGACTATCAGTCAACTGAATGCAGGGAGCCAACAACTGATCGCTGCTATTGATGGTCATACCTTGTCCGGAGCTGCCTACAATGCAGGAAAAGGGCTGTTTTCAGACTTGATCCTGCCAACCATCAAACGTGTGTCTAGTGACATTGACACGATCCAACAGGAGCTGAACCAATTTTCAGCGGCCAATAGTTTCATTGCTAGTGAAGGCTATTTGGATGAAGAAAATCTGCAGCGGCAATTGACCATCTTACAACGCTCGAAAGCTTCATTGGAAAACGCAGCTCACACAGCAGGAACCTTGGCCAATATCCCGCTCCCGACAATCGCGGAAATGTTAAGAAACCAGCAACAAGATTTCTTGAGAAGAGCCGAAAGCTATCAGCGAGATATCGTACGGATACAAAAGAAATTGAACCAGTTAAAAGAATTCGATGCAAAAACGAAGCACTTGTTTACAAGCAGCTTAAAAGAATTGGAACTTGCAATGCAAGCGGTGATGGTGTTGAACAACACTACAGTCAATAGTGATGGTACGTATGTATTGCCGAAAGGGTTTGATAGAAGTTGGTTTGAGCAAATAAAACCAAATGCAAAAGAACAGATCGATGCATACAGCAGTAATGCTTTCCTGGAATTATATCAGCAAGTAGAAGAACTAATGAATCCATTGAAAAGTGGAAAAACAGAAAATATGAAACGATTAGATCAATTATTAGCACTATATCCAAAGGCATTGGTAGATAAGTTAATGAAAAATGACGAATTTTGGATGCTTGCGGATAAGTTGCCTTCGAAAGCACAAACCAAGTTAATCAATGGATTAGCTAAACATGAATCATTTGGACAAGCTATAACCCAAGGAAAATGGATTCCTAAAATAGACACCCTTGGTAAAGGGTATCAATGGTTCAACAAAATGACGAATCCTATAAAAACTTATGTCAATGAAAGTTTGAAAAATTCTCAGTTTATACAAGGAGCTAAAAATTGGGGAGTGGCGAAAGGATTAGGTTCAGCAGCCCAAATAGCGACCTATGCACAACTTGGGGTGACGTTTGTATCTAGTGGAGTCAATGAATATGGAAAGACAGGCAGTATCGGCAAAGGAGTGATTGGCGGGGCGATTGACACAGTGAAAAGTATCGGACCGTTGGAGGGAATGACTATAGGAGGAGCTGTGGCAGGTCCATTTGGAGCGATTGTGGGTGGAACTATGGGTTTAATTAATAAAGGTGCCCAATTTTTATGGCCGAATATGTATGATGATATTAAAGATGGAGCTTATAAATTATATGATAAATCGATTAAAGTTGTAGATGATGTATCTAAAAAAGTGGGGAAAATAACAGAACAGAGTATTAACACAGTTGAACAGGTATATGATGATGTTCAACAAGTTGGAAAAACAATTGGAAAGGCACTATCTTCGGTTGAAATACTTAAGATTCGATTTAGTTGGTGATGAACATGAAAAAATTATTCAATGCAACCTTTGAGCAAAGCTTAAACTTATTAGACGATCAACTAGTTATGTATATGATAAAGGATACTGAAAAGAGATCATTATACAATGGAAAAAGAAAAATCTTATTAGTATTCATAGCTATCATTATGGTGGCTATTCAGTACGGGTTTGTATTAGCCACTGATTATGGAATGAATCATCCAGACAAAGATAGTTTTGTTCCAGCAGCCGAAGTAAATTTGTTGCCAAAAGCCATTTTTTGGATATTTTTATTTGGATACTTGTGTATATGGTTATATACAAGATATAAGAATGACAGAAATGTTAGCACAAAAATCTTTGTTACAATGAGTACCTGTAATAACTATTTACTTTGGTTACTATTAGAGGCAAATTTATTCTTCATTACTTTTTTTCTAAAGGCACTAAGTTTAATTGGAATGGGAATTTATTTAGCATTAATATGTATAATTGGATATATAGTTATCAAAAGTAAGATGAATTCTCTAAATAAGAATATGCTTGAA
>NZ_BJLL01000051.1:0-18488 GCF_007996925.1 Enterococcus sp. NBRC 3427
TTTTATAGATTTACACCATTAACGAATAGACACCTACCGCGATAATTGCTCCAATCATTGGGCCTGCAATTGGTACCCATGAATATGCCCAATCTGAAGTTCCTTTATTAGCTATTGGCAATACCGCATGTGCTAATCGAGGACCAAAGTCTCGAGCAGGGTTGATTGCGTATCCTGTTGGTCCTCCTAATGAAAGACCGATGGCTAAGATCAATCCACCTACAGCGAATACGTTCGTTCCAGGTGCAAATTCGTTTTGTCCAAAAGCTAGCAACCCAAGAACTAATACAAATGTACCAATTAATTCTGTGATTACATTTGCTGGATAATTCCGTATAGCAGGACCTGTTGCAAACGTGCCTAAAATCGCACGTTCATCTTTCGTTGCATTCCAATGTGGCAAATAAGAAAGCCAAACAAGAATGGCCCCTGCAAAAGCTCCTAAAACTTGCGCAATGATGAAAGGAACGACAAGATTCCAACTAATTGCCCCTGTCATCGCCATAGCTAGAGAGACTGCAGGATTCAAATGAGCTGGGCCCATGAATCCAGAAATATAGACAGCCATTGTTACAGCGAGTCCCCAACCAAATGCGATGACAATCCAGCCAGAAGCTTGTGCTTTACTTTTGTTTAGATTCACAGCCGCGCACACACCATCTCCAAGCAAAACTAGGATCAATGTCCCAATAAACTCCCCCATGATTTGAGTCATATCACTGTTCATTTATTTCTCCCCCTTTAGTTCCCGCAGATCTGATTCTGCGATCAATGCTTCTAAACGTTTAGTCTGTTGCGCCTTCTCCTCTTCTGTCCACCCAAAATACCCAGCAATTGCATCGATCACAGGTTGCTTGATCTCATCCAGCTGATCTCGTTCAAACAACAGATGATTCGTACGACGAATGAGATAATCACCTGGAGCTAAAACCATTTCTTCTTCTAAGCCATAACGTAACCGAGCTGACTCAGCGAGACTCAAGCCATGATAAGGTGCCATTTCTTTTGCTAATTCAAAGATACGTCGAGCATTAGTCCCGTAAAAATCAGCGATATAAGTAGCATCTTCTTCCTCTAAACCGGCTGCTACTCCTTCTTTTGCTAATTCTGTCACTGTTTCTTCTAATTTCGTTGGATCGAAATTTCCACCTGAAATCTGATATTTTTTAGAATCGATTTCTTTCGTCTCTATTCCGTATTCTTCTTTTAACAGCTGACGAATCAATCGTAAAGCTCCTTCTGCCATCTTACGGTAATCAGTGATTTTCCCACCTGATAAAGTCAACAAGCCATCTGGTTCTCTTTCTAAAGAACTACCTCTGGAAATCGTAGAAGGTGCTTTTTCATCACGGCTGTTTTCCAAATGGTTCAACACATCTTCTACTTCAGCACGAGAAACTTTATTTTCCTTATATTCACTTACTGTATCAACCACTTTATTGAAGCTCTTGTCTGAAATCGATCCATTATCTCCACCATTATAATCAGAACCAGAATTACCAATCAATAGCGGACGAAGTCCTGCCCAGCTTGCTTCGATATCTGCCAATGTGATATTTGCTTCTGGGTAGCGATGATTGATCACATCCAATAGATAATCCACGTCTTCTTGTGTGACTTTTGGATCCGTAAAGTCTCCTTGGTAATCCGTATCTGTCGTACCAAAGTAAGTCTTGTTTTCTCTTGGGATAGCAAAAACCATCCGCCCATCTTGTTTTCCTGTATCGAAGTACGTGGGTTGCGGTACAGGCAGTTTTTTCGCATCTACGACTAAATGGATCCCTTTGGTTGGACGCATTTTAGGAGAGACTGGACGCGTAAAATTCAAGTTCCTTACTTTATCTACCCAAGGACCACTCGTATTGATCACTAATTTTGCTTTGATCTCGATCACTTCATCTGTCAGCAGATCACGAGCTTTGACGCCAACGATTTGATCGCCCTCATATAAGAAGCCAACCGCTTTCATTTTACTTACTAGATAAGCCCCATCTTCTGCAGCCTTTTTGATATTATCGATCACTAAACGGGCATCATTGTTGCGGAAATCCAGATAAACACCTGCACCTTTTAGCCCTTCTTTTTTCAAAAATGGTTCTCTTTCCAATACTTCTTCTGGTGTCAGGGTATAGTTCTCATATTTAGTTCCTGTCACATTTGCGAGTTTGTCGTAAAGGTCCATTGCTACTTTGACAGAGAACATATTGAAGGTTGTTGCTCCTTCATCTTCATAGATTGGTAAAAGCATTGGATCTGGTTTTGGAATGTGTGGGGCAATACCTTGTACGACTGCACGTTCACCAACTGTGTCAGCTACTACTTCCACATCAAATGTTTTCAGATAACGAATACCGCCATGCACAAGTTTGGTCGAGCGAGAGGACGTCCCTTCTGCAAAATCTTGCATTTCGATCAATCCTGTTTTGATTCCTGATGCTGCTGCCTGGACTGCTACACCGGCACCAGTGATTCCGCCACCGATGATCAACAGATCCAATTCTTCTTGCTGCATTTTTTGAATGCTATCTTGTCTTGTCTTGTTTGAAAACATATGGATTTCCTCCTTATTCAAATGCTTGGGTAGCTTTTACTGCTTTTTTCCAGCCATTGTAAAGTTTTTCTCGGCGCTCTTCCTCCATTTGAACTTCAAATAGCTTGCCAGCTTCATAAAATTCGCGGATCTCGTCTGTATCTTTCCAATAACCGACAGCTAATCCTGCTAAAAATGCTGCCCCTAGTGCTGTTGTTTCCAAGTTTTCTGCACGTTGGATCGGTACATTCAAGATATCTGTTTGGAATTGCATCAGATATTCATTATTTGCTGCACCGCCATCCACTTTCAATACAGGAATCTTGATTCCAGTGTCATCTTGCATCGTATCGATGATATCTCTCACTTGATAGGCAATCGACTGCAAAGTAGCTTTAATGATATCTTCTTTTGTCGTTCCACGTGTCAAACCAAACATAGCCCCTCGCGCTGCCTGATCCCAATAAGGAGCCCCCAGTCCAACAAATGCAGGAACAACATAGACCTCATCTTCGTTTGTGGAGCGTTTTGCCGCATCTTCCGAATCACTAGCTTTTTGCAACATTTGAAGTCCATCTCTCAGCCATTGAATCGAAGAACCAGCCACAAAAATACTTCCTTCTAAAGCATAGTAAACCTTTCCATTTATGCCGTAACCAATTGTCGTCAATAAATTATTTTTGGATAATTGCGGTTTTTCACCGGTATTCATGACAATAAATGAACCTGTACCATAAGTATTCTTGACCATGCCTGGTTCGAATGCCATTTGTCCGAATAATGCAGCTTGCTGGTCTCCTGCCATCCCTGAAATTGGTGCTTCGCTTCCATAAAAATGATAACCTTGCGTATAACCATAAACTTCTGAGTTAGAAGTAACTTTTGGTAACATCACTCGAGGAATATTCAATAAATCCAAAATTTCCTGATCCCAATCTAGCTGATGGATATTGAACAACATCGTCCGACTGGCATTCGAGTAATCAGTAACATGTGCTTGTCCATCGGTCAGTTTCCATACTAACCACGAATCAATCGTTCCAAACATTAACTCGCCTTTTTCAGCGCGTTCTTGCGCACCTTCTACATGATCAAGAATCCAGCGAATCTTCGTTGCTGAGAAATAGGCATCGATCACTAGTCCTGTTTTTTCGTGGAAAAATTCTTGATATCCTTCATTTTTTAAGTTATCTGCAATTCCAGCTGATTGTCTGGATTGCCAAACAACTGCATGATAGATTGGACGTCCTGTATCTTTTTCCCAGATTACTGTTGTTTCACGCTGGTTCGTTATGCCAATCCCAGCAATTTGGTTTGGTTTGATCCCTGATTCGATGAAAGCTCCGGCAATAACTGACTGTACAGAATTCCAGATTTCATTTGCATCATGTTCAACCCAGCTTTCTTGCGGGAAATATTGCGTGAACTCTTTTTGAGAACTGCCGATATGTCTTCCTTTCTTGTCAAAGATAATTGCTCGTGAGCTAGTTGTACCTTGGTCAATCGCCATGATATACGTTGGTTCTGTCATTGTGATTCCCTCCATTATCTGCAAACGCTTTCTTTAACTGCTTTTATCATACTACTCATTTAAAAAAAGAAACTGTCAAAATTTTATTCTTTTTTTCTTTTTTTTGACAGTTTTTTATTATGATGCTAGTTTTTGATCAATTCTTTTCTTTTTTCAACATTTCTATTCTTCTTTTCAATCGGATAATGTCATAAGGCGACGCAAATTCTGATAGATAATATTCACTCTGTTGCTTGTTTCTCTGACAAAATGTTATGACCAAATCATAGTTTTTTCCTTCTTCATAACTTTCAATCTCAATACCGCTGACTCCTCTCAGTTCTCTGATCAGATACTGTTGGAAAGCAATACGGTAAATAGGCAAACTTTCTAAATCGATCCCTATCACTACTGGTTTTGCAATATAAAAATCAATCATCAAAAGAACATTGGCATACTGAATCATCAGATAACTAAGTGCACTGTCTTCGGTGCTTTTCCTTGGCAATTGTTGCATCGCTGTTTCCTGTAGTTTCTCCAATAACTGTGTTAAGGAATGCCCAAGCATTTTTTGCTGCTGCTCCAAAAGCCGATCACGCTCGTAGACTTCGATCTTTCCAACAAAGAAAAACCATTCACTGTTTATTTGTGAAATTTGGTAGCCTACTGCTTTTTCCTCTTTGATTTTCAAACGACGAGGACGATAATGCCATAGCATCGTTTCCCGAATATAAGTATCCAAAACAGCTGTGGGTAACTTTTTGCTCCGTGTCAAATCATATTGATAAAATATTTCTTCTTCTACTATCGAAAAAGAAACAAAAAAGCTGTAAAACATCATTGTTTCGTATACATTCAGTTCTGCTGCTGTTCGACTAAGATGCATCACGATGATTGGATCGATTGCTTGATAAAGCCGGTCCGACTGATAGAGCAACTTCTTTTCTTTCAAAGTTGCGTACGTACCTTTTTCATTCAATAGTCTTTTTTTCGTGATTCCGAGCCAGCAAGCAATCTGTGCTTCTGCTGATGCCGTAAACGTCGTTTCTAATACGCGGCCCAATCCTAGAATGAATGGTCTTTTTTCTGGTGTATTTTGCAAAAAAAGCGGTCGTTGATCTTCCGGGATATATTGGAATAATTCATAATAAAAATATCGGATCTGTAGCTCTTCTCCGTATAATTGACCGTTTTTGATTTGTAATCCAAATTCCTCTAAGAGCTGGTTCAATTCTTTGATTTTTCGAAAAACAGAAGACTCACTGATATTAAACGCTGTCGCTAATCGAACGATGGATACTTGCTGGTGTTCTAATAAATAGACAAGCATCTTAAACTTCAAGCTTTCCTGTAATAAAAACAAAAGAACTTTTTCCAAACTGACATCTTCGTCCAACACAAGCAGCGCCTGATACTCGTTTCGCTGTACTTCTACTTTTTTTCCCATCATCCGGCCAATCAATTCAATATCTTCCAAATATTGATCAAAAGAGGTTTTTGACAGTTGGACATGCTCTCTCAATCCATTGATAGAGGCTGTTCCTCCTTGCAGAACAAGGTTTCGCAAAATCAGGATCTGTAACTGCTCTTTTCTTTCTAATAATGCTTCAATCTTCATAGGCAGTATTCGCCACCTTTGACCACACCATATTAGGCACACGATATTCTGGCTGGAAAAACAGCTCATGTTCTTCTAACTGTTCGAACGTCCAGCCTTCTTCTACTGCGATTGTCAGTTGGTCAAGAAGATGGAACATTTCTTTTCTGCTTTGGAGCTGTGCTCCAAGAATCTTTTTTTCAGAATCAAATAGGAATTTGATTTTGACTTTGCTTTGGTTTATTGCTGCAAGCTTGTATTCTGCGTACCCTGTTTCAATTTTTTGGGGATAAAAAATGCTTTCTTCTTCTGTCATACCTACGCTTCCTAAGAAATAGCCAAACCACTGATTGCCAACTGGTCGATAGGTTCCTTGATCCATTGTCGCAGAACCACTAATTGTCTTGCTGACATTTCGCGCTGTACGGACAGCGTTATTTACTAGAGAAACGTACATTTTTTCATTTGTTGGGCGAAAAGTGACTTGGATTGCATCACCAATTGCATAGACGTCTTTTTGAGACGTTTGCAAGTAGTCATCTACCCAGATCGTTCCATCATCATTCAATGTTAATTGTTCTTCCCACATCTGATTGTCGGGGCGAGAATGGTTAGCCAACAAAACAAGATCATAGTTTTCCCTTCTTCTTTCCGTCTCTACTACAGCGGTTTCATTTTCGGACAAAGATACGACTTGCTCTTCTAAGAAAAGCGATATCCCTTGATTTTTCATTTCCTTTACTAACGGTTCCGTCATTTCAGGGTCAAGGTAACGAAAAAGAATCGACTTTCGGCTTTCGTAAAGATGGATTTGTGTTTTTCCTGATGATAAGCCTTCAGCTATTTCGATCCCTGCTTGACCTGCTCCAATAATGGCAATTTTTTTTGCATCCATGATCTTTTGCTGAAGAGAAGCTATGTTTTGTATCTTTTTAACTGGGTGAATGAACCTTGCTTCTGCAGGAACATTTCGAAAATTTTGATTTGAACCAGTCGCCAAAATCAAACGGTCAAAATCCAGTTTGTCTCCGCCTGCTAAAATGACTTTCTTTTCTTCCAATCCTATTACCGTCTTTTCTGTGTAAACATGGATACGATAGCGGTCAATCAGCTCTTCTTTGGTGATCCAAGAAAGTTGTTTTTCACTGGTGACCTTTCCTTTTACTATCAGATTGAACCCGCTGGGAATCCACCCTAACTTCGATTGCTTTTCAATCAAATATATTTCACTTGTTGGTATCAATTGGCGAAGATAAATAGCCGCATGAATCCCTGCAAACGACCCGCCGACAATTACAATGTTCATCTGCATTCCTCTTTCTTATTAAGTGTGCGACTGCCAACATGGGCTGAAATCACAATGTTCTTAAACCATGGTTACTCATTCCTATGATCCATGGCAGCGTAGCAGAACACACGCTCTCCATCCTACCATGTGACTAGGTCTGCTTCTCAGTAATAAATTAGTTGACCTAATTGAAGATTATCATTTCTGAAGAGATGTTTCAAAAAATGTACTCTTAGAAAGGCAAAAAACTCGCCTTTTTCGTACCTCTGTCCAAATAGGAAACAGAAAAGAACGAAAAGACGAGTTTTAGCGTGTGTAATGTAATAGTTAGAATAGGCCTATCATTTTTATGCTGACAATTTTTAATGCTTTAATGCTTCAACCACTACTTCACCTAATTGATGAGCAGATTGAGGGTTTTGCCCTGTAAGAAGACGTCCATCGATTTGAACGACTTCTGAGAAAGCTGGACCTGACTGATAGTCAGCTCCTTTTTCTTTCAAAGCATCTTCTGCTAAGAATGGTACTTCATTCGTTGTACCATTGGCTTCCTCTTCTTCATTACTGAATCCAGTCACTGTGCGTCCAGCTAAAATAGACTTTCCAGATTCATCTGTAACTGGCAACAATCCGACAACACCGTGACAAACAGCTGAGACCAGTCCTTCATTTCGATAGATTTGTGAAGCAACTTTCCCAAGATCTGCTGCTTCTGGAAAATCCCACATTGTTCCGTGGCCACCAGCATAATAAACTGCTGCATAATCTTTTGCATCCACATCATCAGGGCGTAAGGTATTTCCCAAGGCCCGATTTCTGAAATCTTCATCTTTATAGTAGGCCCAATCGATTTCATCCATATTCAAAACGCTTTGCGGTTCTAAAGGTACATATCCGCCTTTAGGACTGACAAAATCTGCATCGATTCCATTTTTTACTAATACATCATAAAAATGAGTCAGTTCACTTAACCACAAACCTGTAGGACGTTCGATCTTTTCGTACTTTTCTACATTTGTTAATACGATCAATACTTTCATTTTTCCATCCTCTTTCTATAAAAATTGAGTTATTGATAACGTGCTTTCAAGAAATTATATAATGGACTTGGCAAATAAAGCTCTTTATATGCTTCTTCAAAAGGTTTCGTTACAAATTCATCCTCACGGTTTTCCAATAATTTCTCTGCCCAGTCAGGATCGACGATCATTTGCTGTCCAATTGCTGCAAGTTCTGCATATTTCAGTACTTGCTCTACGTCTTTGCGAGTACGGATGCCTCCGACACCAATTAAAGGGATCTTTCCTTGGATCGTGTCATGGACAGCTTCAAGAATCGACTGATCGCTGTATTTATCAGAACGGGCTCTTCGATCATACGCATTTAATGAAACATGCAGATAATCTAATTTTGTCTCACGTAATCGTTCAAGAAGCCAGATCGTGTCTTCAAAACGGATACCTGGTGTTTCATATTCTTCTGGCGAGAAACGATACCCTACGATGAATGGTTTTTTTGCATATTTTTCAACCGTTGAGAAAACCGTTGTTAATAATTCGTCAATAAAACGATAGCGATTTTCTAAGCTACCGCCCCATTGATCCTCTCGTCTATTTGAATGCGGAGAGAAAAATTGTTGGATCAAATACGTATTTGCTCCATGCAACTCGATACCATCAAATCCTGATTCAATCGCTCTGCGTGTGGCTTCGCCAAATGCTTGGATTGTTTCTTTGATTTCATTTTCACTTAATGCTCGCGGTGTTTCTGCATCAGGTCGTTCCGCTGCAACTGCACTTGCAGATACAGGCTGTTCTCCAAATAGAGTAGCTCGACTAGTCATTCGTCCACCGTGGAAAATCTGAACAATCGCTTTTGCACCTTCTCCTTGGATTGCTTTAGCTAGTTCACTTAAGCGAGGAATCATTTCATCATGAGCGATGCTCAGTTCACCTGGCCAGCCTTTTCCGATATCTTGGACATTTGCAGCACCAGTAATAACAGCACCAAGTCCTTTAGAACGTTGTTTATAATAAGTGATCTCATCTTCGGTGATCACTCCATTGAAGAAGCTGAGTTGTGTCGTCATAGGCGACAGCATCAATCGATTCTTCAATTGAACTCCTGAAGGTAAAGTAATTGATTGATCAAATTGTGACATTGTTATTCCTCCCATGAATTGCTCTAATTAACCTATCGAGAATCATCTATTATTAAACCACTCAATTAGTTGTACATGCAACTAATTTGCTTAAAAAAATTTTTATTTTTTTTGTAACTTATCTGTTGCTTCATTCATTATCTCGGCTAATTCTTTACTTGCTTCATTTCCCAAGACTGCTTTGTACGACTGATGGAGTTCTTCCCAGCTACCATCGACTTCCTTAGTAAATTGGCGTCCTTGTTCTGTAAGATAAACTAATGACAAGCGCCCTTCGCTAACTGTTTTGACGTATCCTTTATATTCTAATTTTTCAACAAAACGAGCGATTGTTGAAGGCGCAGAATAGAGCATTTGTGCAATATCTTTTTGCGGTATACCATCTTTTTCTTTTAATATCAATAAAATAAATCCATATGTTGGTGCCAGACCTGTTTTTCTAAACGCTTCATCAGCTAATTTATTCAACATGCGATCTAACTTTTTCACACTAAAGAAAAGACATTCATCCAACGCTTTTTCAATTGGCTTTTCCATTTCATCCCCTCCATTGGCGTACATATCATAGTATGATTTTTATGATTTGTCAAAAAACACGGAATAATGTCCGCCTCCTCTGTCTAGATTTGAGAAAAAGAAGTTGTGACAAAAAATGTGTCACAACCTCTCGGTAATACGTTTCAATTAAATAAGCTTTTCTTTATTTACTTCCACCACAAATGCTTCATATGGTCGTAACTCGACTTTGCCGTCTGGTAACTGTTTCAGAGGATAATTTGACACAATAATCCTTAAAGCTTCACGTGGAACAGTGAACACCTGTTTTTCACTGGACATATTGCAAACAACGAGCCATCGCTGGTCTTCATATATGCGAGAATAAGCAAAGACATGCTCTGGCGTCTCTTCTACTAATTCATAGTCACCCCAGACGATGATGTCGTGTTTTCTACGCAAATCGATCAATTTCTTGTACATATAAAAAATAGAATTTTGATCTGCTAACGCTTCTTCTGCATTGATTTCTTTATAATTTGGGTTGACTCGAAGCCATGGAATTCCCATAGTAAACCCAGCATGCTCACTGGCGTTCCATTGCATAGGCGTCCTAGCATTGTCTCTTCCTTTCGCATTGATTGATTCCAAGATTTCCTCTTTTGTAAATCCAGAAGAAATCCTTTCGTTATACATATTGATTGTCTCAATATCTTTTGCTTCCGCGATATCATCAATTGGGCAATTCGTCATGCCTAATTCTTCTCCTTGATAGATATAAGGAGTGCCTTTCATCATATGAAGCAAGATAGCAAACATCTTGGCACTTTCTTTTCGATACACATCGTCATTTCCCCAACGAGAAACAATTCGCGGAAGATCATGATTATTCCAAAATAAACTATTCCATCCTTCATCACCCAAAGAAGTTTGCCATTTCGATAATACTTTTTTCAGTTCAGAGATACTCAAAGGTTTCAAATCCCATTTGTCTTTGCCTTCTTGCTGATCTAATCCTATGTGTTCGAATTGGAAGATCATGGATAATTCATTTCTTTTAGGATTGGAATAAAGTTTAGCAATCTCGGTAGTTGCTCCCCATGTTTCGCCAACGGTCATCAGATTTTTGTCGCCAAAAGTTGCTTGATTCATTTCCTGAAGATACTCATGCAGTTTAGGTCCATTACTTGTGATTTCTTTATCCGGTTCTTTGCCAATCATATCGATCACGTCCATACGAAAGCCACCAATACCTTTGTCGATCCAGAAATTCATCATTTGATAAATCGCTTGGCGAACCTGTTTGTTTTTCCAATTCAAATCAGGTTGACGCTTGCTATACAAGTGCAGAAAATATTGCCCTGTTTGCTCATCCAACTGCCAAGCAGGTCCACTGAATATCGAGCGCAATCCATTAGGCTCCTCTCCATTGACTGGATCACGCCAAATATAGTAGTCACGATAAGGATTTTCTTTATTTTTACGTGCCTCAATGAACCACGGGTGTTCATCCGAAGTATGATTCACCACCAGATCCATAACGATACGGATGTTTCTTTTCTTTGCTTCTTCAATCAGTTCCTCCAATTCTTCCATCGTACCGAATTCTGCCATGATTGCTTGATAATCGCTGATATCATAGCCATTGTCATCATTTGGAGACTCGTACACTGGCGAAAGCCAAATCACATCAATGCCCAAATATGCCAGATAATCCAATCTGGAAATAATCCCTTGCAAATCTCCAATCCCATCTTGATTTGAATCTTGAAAACTTCTTGGATAGATTTGATAAACAACTGAATGATGCCACCATTTTCGTTCCATGATTTCCCTCCTATAAATGGATGTTTCTATTTTTCGCTTAATCATCTAGTTTAGTTTCTTCCACCAAAAATTGTAACGCTTTCAAATAGTCATTGCACCTTGTTATCGGTAACAGAATAAAACAAAAAAACAGCTGAGAAAATTTCCTCAACTGTTTTTTGAAAGGATTGATTGATGCAGGGAAGAACGCTGATTTCACAACCTCTTTTTATAAACGGTGTTCACTCAGCTGTCCCTCGGTATTAGCTCAAAAAACGGCAAAATAGGAGGAACTATTTTTTCGTTTTTTTCTCTAATACTCAGGACAGAACGCTGATTTCACAACCTCTTTATTTCACATTCAATATCCACATGAATCCCACGAATACAAAGAACAGACCATACATGATTGGAGATACTTCTTTTCCTCTTTTAGCCGCTAACATCGTAATTGGATAGAAAATAAAACCTAATGCAATCCCATCTGAAATACTATAAGTTAAAGGCATGCCGATCAAGATCAAGAAGGAAGGGATCGCGATTTCTAATTTTCCCCATTCGATTTGACGTAATGATTGAGCCATCAATACTCCTACCATGATTAATGCTGGTGCAGTTACTTGTGAAGTAACAACTGACAGTAATGGAGAAAAGAACAAACCTAACAAGAAGAAAATCCCTGTAGTAATTGCTGTGATTCCTGAGCGTCCTCCAACAGCGATTCCAGCTGACGATTCTACGAATGCACCAACAGGAGAAGTACCTAATAAGGAGCCCGCAAGCATAGCTGTTGAATCAGAAGCTAAAGCTTTCCCTACACGAGGCATCTTGTTGTCTTTCATAAAGCCTGCTTGATTGGCTAATCCAACTAAAGTTCCTGCTGTATCAAAGAAAGTCACAAGCAAGAATGTTAGTACTACGACCCACATTTGAAGAGAATTGATGTCCCCTACATGTTTTAACGCAACTAAAAATGTTGGTTTCAAACTTGGTGCTGCGGCAACAATTTCAGAAGGCATTGGAATCAAACCTGTGACCAGACCTAAAATCGTTGTAGCTGCCATCCCGATGAAAATGCCACCTGGTACACGTCGAACAAGCAAGATAGCCGTGACGACTAATCCAAAAATCGTCAACCAAGTAGAACCAACGTTGAGTGATCCTAATCCTACTAATGTAGATTCGTTCGAAACGATGATCCCACCTTCGCTCAGACCAAGGAAAGCAATAAATAGACCGATACCACCAGAAATCGCATATTTCAAATCTGCTGGGATCGCATCAATGATCATTTCCCGCAGTTTGAAGATTGTAATCAAAATAAAGATCAAAGAAGCAACGAATACGCCGGACAATGCTGTTTCCCATGGGATCCCCATCCCTAAACAAACAGAATAAGCAAAGAAAGCATTGATCCCAAGAGCAGGTGCCGTTCCAATTGGATAACGGGCTAATACCCCCATCAAAATACAGCCGATCGCACTGGCTAATGCAGTCGCAGTGAACACCGCTCCTTCATCCATTCCAGAAGCACCTAATACAGTTGGATTTACAAATAAGATATAGGCCATTGAAATAAATGTCGTAAATCCTGCCAGTACCTCACGTTTTACCGTGGTGTTCAATTTTTCTATTTCGAAGTAGGAAAGTATTTTTTCCTTCATCTTCCATCCCCCTAAATCCGAACATTATAAATAAAGTCCGTTAAAATTTCGATTTATTAATAAAACAACGTGTTTTATCATATACTAAAACAAAACATAAGTAAACAAAAAATTCGGATTTCGAGCAAAATCCGAACGTTCTATTTGATTAAAAAATCCATATTTCCACTATTTGAGATTCTTCTTTATAGAGAGAAACATTTCTTTATTGTAAATAAAGAAGACAAACCTAACTTATTTATTAGACTTGTCTTCTTTTATCTTACATTACATCATTTAGTGAATGACCACAAACTAAGAGATTCTTTTTGTCTTCTCTTTTTCAATCAACAGTCCTATCATTATTATCGCAGGTACAAAAATCCCCATAGCGTATCGAGGACTAGATTCCCATATCAATAAAAATGCAAAATAACCAGAAATATATATGTTACTCAAAAAAACTAGTGGATTTATATTCTTGAAAAATTTTATACTGGTAAAAATAATTCCAAGATAAACCAAGTATTGAATCACCATCATTACAGCGTATAAAATCAATCCACTTGTTTTACTTCTGAATACCCACATATTCTTTTCATTTTTTCCTGTTCCCAAGAATATTTCAAATGATGATTTTAGATCACCTGAGCTCCAAGTAACTGCAACCTTATTATTGATTGCAGCTAAGAATTGCTTAAAATCCATCGCATTCAATCGTTCTTTTATGATAGATAGGTGCTTTTCTTCCACTTCTTTTTTAGGCATTTTTTTATCCAAGAACATATCCCATGTAAATCTTTGATCGGCGCTAGAATAAGCACCCACTACCCAACGATACTTGTCATCTCCAGATAAATTATCAGGAATAGGCGTATTGTTCAATCCCATCATCAAATAATGTGTATTGGGCTGTCCATAGTGACTATTCGGATAGAGTTTTTGTGCATCGATAAATTGTTTCCACCCAAAATTTCCTAAAACTAAAAAAACTAAAGGAAGGAATGCTAGCAACCGCCATTTCCCAGTATGATAAAAAGCAAAGAATAAGATCATCGCTAAGATCAAGATAAGACCCGTCCCTTTACTTATAAAACCAATCGTGCTAGTTGCTGTTGCAAGCAGTACATAAATAATGTTTCTATTCACATACTGTTTCTTCTTATTTACATATTTAGTTATAAAAAAGAATGTGGCTGAGCCAAAAAACAATGAAAGTATATCCGTATAGGCTACAGGAACATGTAATGTTATCTGGACGGCAAACAACATGATTTGAATAGTAATCAATGTTGCAAAATTACTAACTTTCAAATTTCTCAGAGAAAGAAAAAGAAAGATGATCGTTATTAGATGAATGCCACAAAATACTGCAATGATCGGATAGTAATTCGTACCAAAGAAAAATTGTATCCCCCTAAAAATATACATCAGCAATAGGTTTTGAGGATTGGAATACATATAATTATATCCCCAATTTTCTCCAGCCTTCAATTGCTCTAAAAATTTTAGTGTAATAGCAGTATCATCGACTGGTTGATGAAAACCAATAAATCTAATAAAAAGAAATAAGCTGACTGCATAAATAACTAACTCTAACCCAAATATATAAAAGAGCAGTTTGTCACTTAAATCCCAATCTATTCTTATTTTCTTTAATAAATTTTTCAAAATAAAAAATAGAAGAAATGCAAAAAACAGACAAAATATATTAATAACTATAGTAACTTTTGGTGAATAACTATCTCTGAATAAAGAGAATATCGCACCTATCCTTGGCGAAAAAATAGTTGATGCCATCGCCCAAATCATAAAAAAAATAACTAGTACTGCAAATAATCTATATATCCCTTTGATACCCTTTTCCATCTGCTACTCCTTTCATAACTACAATAACCATATAGTTATTTTATAAAAAATAAAACTTACTAACAAGTAGCAGTACTTTATTGTTGTTTATTTTATTTATCCGGTTGATAGAAATGAAGCTTCTATCCAAAAATTTCCGTTCATTTTTTTGCGTACCCTTTATTCATCCTTTTCTGCTCTTCTTTGATGAATTCTTTTGTATCGACAGGATTTAGGTTATTTAGTCCGCCAAAACCTGTATCGACCATTTTCCCCCAGCCTTTTGTCTTCTTTTTTCCTGATTTGAGATTCCTTGCTCGAAGCTTCTCACTATGTTTTGCTCGCCGATACTTCAAATAACCTTCTAGCCTTCCCATTAGATCCACTGTTTATCCTCCTTTTTATTCAATCAGACGACTCAGCTTTTCCTATAACAAAATAATTGCCTTCAGGGTCCGAAAAATTGAAAGTCAAGACGCCATTGTTGTCTGTGATTTCTCCAGGTTCGTCCATGTTCTCGTAGATAGTTTCAAATTCATCCGTAAAAAAGACTAAAGAAGGTGGCGGTCCCAATACTTCTGGTGAAAATTTCTGCACAAATACTTTTGGGAATACACCTAATTCTAATTCTTTTGAGATACTCAGCACAATACTCTTAAATTCTTCTGGCAATTCAATCGTTTCTGAAATTTCTGCACCAATTTTTTCTACAAAGAATCGGCAAATCATCTCTACGTCATTGACATAAAGCATCACACGTGTTTTTTGTATCATCGTTTGACCCTTCTTTCTAGTTGATTTTCTTTCCTGTCTATAAACTGATTCCATTATATCACGAAAGCGCGAACACCTTGTGTTTGATCCTATTCAAGAAAAATAAAGCAATAGTTTCTAGACTTGCTTTCCTCCACAAACTTTTTTTACAAAAAAAGAACGGCAATGAATGCCGCTCTTCTTTTTTCGATTCTTTTATAATTCTGCTTCTGATTCATCTTTGGTTAGTGTGTGTCTGACACTGGTCACGCCAAATGTTTGATCAATTTTTTCCTTCAACGCTTCGATTGCCTGTGCGCCGCGTGCCGCTTGTTCAGCATTGATAGATTCAATGACCAGCACCGCTGCTTGCGTTTCTTCCGTCAGCATCGTTCTTTGGGCTTCACGCCAGTTGAGACAGCGACAGATTGCTCCTTGTTCATCATAGTAGATGATTTCTTCTGGAAGTGCCGGAGCATCGGAATCTGCACCTAAAGGCAGGAATGATTCGCCACCTTGGGCTTTTCCTAGATGCAGATTTCCTGAAATCTTTTCGATATCTTCTCCGCCGCAAGGTACGCCAAAAGACAAGGAAATACTATTATAAATATCTACAAGCGGATTGATTGGGAAAAATTCCCGTTCTTGATTTGCACGTTTCAGTAAAGCTTCAATAGAAGAACGTGCACCTTTTTTAGTCTTGAATGTGGTAAAAGCCTGACGCCACTGAGCAATGACTTCGTTTTGGCTGAATGTTTCTTCCGTAAGGTAATTTCTTGCTTCTTTTGCCGCGCTATTCAATAATTGATGATACGTTTCTTCATTTTCTTCTGTTACGTGATTATCGATACCACTCACGGATAAGATTTCGATGGTTGCTTCAGGAAATACTTCCCAGAAATCGGCATCCACTATTACTTTTTTCATATGTTTACACCTCTTGATTAGAATAATTGTTTGATAAATAGATAGTCTGTTTGGGGATCATCTCCCATATAAAAAACATGTTCGCTGTACTTGGTAAATCCTCTTTTGCGATAGAAAGCGAGCGCAGCATCGTTGTGTTCCCACACACCGAGCCAAATGGCTGTTTTTTGCTTTTCTTTTGCTTTTTTGATAGCTGTATCTAGTAAAAATGTACCGATACCTTGATGTTTAAATTTTTTTCGTACATAGATTCGCTCGATCTCTAAAAAATGATCATCCATTTCCTCAGATTGACTCGTTCCTATATTTAGTTTCAGGTAACCCGCAGGCTCTTGGTCGATACTTACTAGTAAAAAATCGGTTTCTTTATCTTTTAGCTCTTCTGTAAGTTTTTCTGGCGCATAAGCTTGTCTCAAGTAAGCAGTTAGATGCTCCGGCGAATTATCTTTTCCAAATGTATCTGTAAATGTTTCGATACTGATTTGTTGTAGTAAGTCTACATCTGAAGGCGTCATTTTTCGAATTTCGTATTTATTCACGGCTTCTTCCTTTCAATAGATCCTTTTATTACCTTTTTTGACAAAATTCCAATCTTCGCTAACATTCTTGCATACTTTCTTTAAAAGATATTCCAATTGTTTTGCTTCCTCGTCAGACAGACCATTTAATGCGACTGCATTAGAGTAGTTGTTTTCTCGGATGATGAAAGGATAGATTTCTGCTCCTTTTTTAGTCGGATAGAGTTTCTTGATTTTTTTATTTTCTTTATCTTCCAAACGTTCGATCATCCCATTGGATTCTAATTTCTTGATTGCTCGTGCAGTCGTTGTACGATCTACTTTGATCATTTCTGCTAGTTTTTCTTGGATGATTCCTGGATTTTCGCAAATACGTACTAAATAAAGATACTGCCCTCTTGTTAAATCAACTTCTTTGAATTCGATGTTGCTGATAGAATCCAGCGCTCGGGCAATCATTCCGATGTCTCGAAGAATTTCAGCCATTTCACCCCACCTTTATTTTGTTTGTAAGACTAGTTTACCTCTTTTTGTTGCAAATGCAACTATTTTTTAATAAAAGAACGAGTTCTTTTTAGAGAACTCGCAGAGTAAACAGCTTTCTTCTTTTACGAAAAAAACTTAATCGCAATAGAGCTGGTTTTTGTTTTCTAAAATAAGCAACTGCTTCTTTGTTGTTCGTTTTTCTGATAGCTTTGGCAGCTCTTCTATACTAAAAAATCCCATATCGGAAGTTTCATTGTTCTCAATAAATTTTGCATCTTCGTCGTGGATCGTACAAGCAAAAACAAGCTTATAATACTGAAAAAGCTGCGGAATATCTTTTTGTTTATTCGTATCAAAAACCGCTCGCAGCTGAGTAGATTCTACTGTTAAACCCGTTTCTTCATAGACTTCTTTACGCACATTTTCTTCAGGGGACAAACCTATTTCGGCAAATCCGCCTGGCAGTGACCATTCTCTCGTCCGTTTATCTTCGATTAGTAGGATCTTGCCGTCCTTTTTGATATAGGCACGAACATCGACTTTTGGTGTGGGATGACCTTCTTCAATAACTGTAAGTGCTTTTATTTCTTCGAAAGTTTCTTTTCCTATTTCACTGATCAATTCCAATGAGATCGTCCGAATCTCTTCAAATCGTTCTTTATCGAATACATCTTTTCCATAATACAGACCAGCTTGAGAAAGTGCGAGCAGTCTTTTGTATTGAGCCAACTTGTTATTCATTCTCTTCCCTTCTTTTCAGCAAATGTATGACTATGTAATCAAGTATAGAAGACTGACCTAATTACGGCAAATAAACACAAGGAAATCGGCAATAAATAAAAGAATATTAAAAAAACATTTTAGAACAAAAAGGCATTCGACTCCTCTGGGGCTGTGAATAAACGATGTTCAAAAGCTTGCATCTA
>NZ_BJLL01000052.1:0-18163 GCF_007996925.1 Enterococcus sp. NBRC 3427
ATTTTTATTAAGTTAAAGAACGGATTCAATTGCAGTGGTCATTTTCAATGGAGAAGTTTGTGGTGCAAATCGTTCAATTACTTTTCCATTTCGATCAATCAAAAATTTAGTGAAATTCCATTTTATGGCTTTAGTGACCGTACCAGGAGCTTCATTTTTAAGATAAGTAAAAAGAGGATCTGTATTTTCTCCATTTACATCAATCAATTGATGCATAGGGAAGGTAACGCCATAAGTGGCTTTACAAGCTTCTGCTGCTTCAGTCGCTGAAGCTAGTTCTTGTTTAAATTGATTCGAAGGAAAGCCTAATATAACCAAACCTTGTGACTGATAAGCTTGATAAAGTTCTTCTAATTGCTCGAATTGCGGTGCTAGGCCGCATTTTGTTGCAGTATTGACGATGATTATTGGTTTGCCGGCATATTTTTCCAATGAATAAACTGTGCCGTCTTCTAAAGCAACTTCAAAATTATAGATAGACATAAAATTTTCTCCTTCCTATTATATGATAAAAAGAGTGCTAAACTGAAAACTAGCTATTTGTTTTCTCGTTTAGTACTCTTTTCAGACAATAAATAGTTAATAAAACGACTACGAAGATAAGATAACTTTATTGCTTCTCACCTTTACGTTCTTTTAGAAACTATGCTTCTACTTCAGACCATTCATCGCGTTTTGCTAAAAATTCACGAGCTAAGGCTTGTGCACCTTCTAATGTATGACTAGCAGCCCAGCCGCATTGTGTTTCATTGCTTGCTGGCACTTCAGTAGCTTCAAGGACATCTTTCATGGTTGCTTCCAGAACATCTAAAATATCTTCGTAACTTTCATGATTCAATACAGTCAAGTAAAAGCCTGTTTGGCATCCCATTGGTGACCAGTCTACGATATAATCTGCATGATTACGGATTAGTTCAGCAGTCAAGTGTTCCAGTGAATGCAGACTTGGCATATCCATATGTTCTTTATTTGGTTGTTTAAAGCGGACGTCGTATTTAATAATGACATCGCCATGTGCACCTGTTTTTCGATCGGCTACACGTACATAAGGTGCTTTGACTTTTGTATGGTCAAGATTAAAACTTTCGACATTCATTCTCATTTATAAGACTCCTATCTATTTGTTCATTTGTTTTGATGTTTTCCACTAAAGAATTATTTAGTGAAATTTACAAAAACGTCTTTCTACTTGATTCTAACACTTATCGTTTCCAAGGTGTAGCAATCTGAAATATTTTTTAGATTTTTCTGCTAAACCATTTATGCGGACTTTCTAGTTTTTGATTGTGTCAAATGCCTGAGCTAAATCGTTTATGAGATCCTGACCATACTCAATTCCTACAGAAAGACGGATCAAGCCGTCCTTTATGCCAGCCTCTTCACGTTTTTCTTTTGGAATAGACGCATGAGTCATGACAGAGGGAATTTCTACTAAACTTTCTACGCCACCTAAACTTTCTGCTAAAGTAAATAGTTGGAGAGATTCAACAAAAGGAATAGCAGTTGCTTCATTTTTTAAAGTAAAAGAAACCATTCCGCTAAAGCCGCTCATTTGTTGCTTAGCAATTCCATAAAGTTCATGGTCGGGTAATCCTGGATAGTAGACCTTTTCTACTGCTGGATGAGAAAAAAGAAAATCAGCTACTGCAAAAGCATTTTTTTGATGTTCCTCCATACGAACACTTAGAGTCTTGATCCCACGCTGAAGTAACCAGCTATCTTGAGGACCAAGAACGGCACCGATAGCATTTTGGTAAAATCCGATCTGCTCAGCCAGCTCTTTATGTCTAGTAGTCACTAAACCAGCTACTACATCGCTGTGTCCGCCTAGATATTTGGTGCCGCTGTGGACAACGATATCAGAACCAAGATCTAATGGTCTTTGAAAATAAGGAGTAGCAAATGTATTGTCAGCAATAACTATCAATCCATGTCGATGAGCCAGAGTGGCACTTTTTTCTAAATCAGTAATCTTTAGAAGCGGATTGCTAGGTGTTTCAAGATAAAGTGCTTTTGTATTGGGTTGGATGGATTGTTCTATTTTATCAAGATTGCTCGTATCTATGATCGTATACTCGAGACCATTTTTAGTAAGAACCTTGTCAAATAGACGGAATGTTCCTCCATAGACATCATCTCCTAATAAGATATGATCGCCAGCTTCAAAAAGAGAAAAAACGGCATGAATCCCAGAAAGACCAGAAGAAAAAGCAAATCCTCGAACACCTCCTTCCAAATCAGCAATCAGTTCTTCCAGTGCAAAACGAGTAGGATTACCAGATCTTGAATATTCATATTGTTTAGGATGACCGACTCCATCTTGCCGATAAGTGGATGTTTGATAAATAGGAACACTGACAGCTCCTGTTGTGGGATCTTCACTGATGCCTCCGTGGATCAATTTTGTTTGAATGTGCATGTTTCTTTCCTCCTATAAGTAAATGTTTTTTGATAAATAGCGGTCTGCTGCGTCTGGAAAAATCGTAACGACACGATGACCAGGTGGTAAACGACGAATTTCTCTTAATGCTGCTGCAAAAGCCGCACCACTCGAACTTCCGACTAATAGTCCTTGTTCTCGTGCTAATTGCCTAGTATAGTTAAACCCTTCTCCATCAGAGATTGTTTCGATCTGATTGATTGAAAGGGGAGAAAGAAACGGCGGAATGAATTCTACACCGATACCCTCAATTTCATGAGGGGCTGGATCTCCGCCATTTAACACAGAGCCCTCTGGTTCTACACCGATTATTCGAATGTCGGGATATTTTTCTTTCAAAAAGGTAGAAGTTCCAGCAAAGGTTCCACCGCTACCGATCCCTGCCACAAAACTATGGATATCTTCTTTGATTTCATGAAAGATTTCTGGTCCTAACGTATGATAGTAAGCAGCGGGATTATCTTTATTTTCAAATTGAAGAGGCAGATAGCTGTTCGATATCTCTTCTGCAAGTTTTTTACTTTTGCTGATGGCACCGACGATTCCTTTCTCACTAGGAGAATGGATGATCTTTGCTCCCAATGCTTTCATCAATTGCTGTTTTTCTAAGCTGAACTTCTCTGGAACAACAAAAATCGTTCTTAACCGATGTGTGAGTGCGGCCAGAGCAATCCCAATCCCTGTGTTTCCGGCAGTCGGTTCGATGATCGTCGTTTTTTCATTGATTTTTCCTTGGGCAAGTCCTTCTTTGATCAAATAACTGCCCAATCGATCTTTGATACTTCCTCCTGGATTTAAATATTCCAGTTTTGCATAAATAGCAGAACCTTTAGGCATAGAATAGTGCTGATTGTCAAAGCGATAAAGCGGTGTAGAACCAATAGCTTCTGTAATTGTCGAGATAATCATATGGACCTCCTAAAAAAGATAATAAAAAAAGGAGCTGACTATTAAATCAGCTCCTTGAAAGACATAGAGAAAAATTGAGTAGACAAAAAGGTAAGTTACCTAGTACTCATTCTATGAAGGGCAATTAATAGACATGACAAATAGTATGCTGCTTTTACGCACCATACAACAGCAACGATTCCATTGTTTTTGGTTGCTGACTGTCATGTGTATCCCTCCAAGTAAAATTTTTATTAACGATAGCATGAAAAAAAATAAAAGTCAAAGGCTTGAAAGGAAAAATTTTTCGATAGTATCGTTTACCCGTATTTACTTTTTTTTGTCAAATAGTCATGAAACCTTAAAAGATAGAGAATACTCTAGTTTTCTGACCGGTTGTCTGATACAATAAAGTTGATTATGATAAAGAAAAGAAGGAGCAAAAATAATGATCTCAGCAAGTGATTTAAGAGCCGGTATGACGTTCGTTCAAGACGGTAAATTGATTAAAGTTCTGGATGCAAGCCACCATAAACCTGGTAAAGGAAATACAGTTATGCGTATGAAACTGAAAGATGTCCGTTCAGGCGCAACATACGACACAACATTCAGACCAGAAGAAAAATTTGAAAAAGCACATATCGACACAAAACCTGTGCAATATTTGTACACGATGGACGATACAGCTTTCTTCATGGATTTGGAAACATATGAACAATATGAAATTCCTGTAGAAACAGTAGAAGAAGAAATGAAATATATCCTAGAAAACATGGAAGTAAAAATCCAATTCTTCGGTAGCGAAGTTATCGGTGTTCAATTACCAACAACTGTCGTGTTGCGTGTCGTGGAAACACAACCTTCAATCAAAGGTGCAACAGTTACTGGTTCAGGTAAACCAGCGACAATGGAAACTGGCTTAGTGGTCAATGTTCCTGACTTCATCGAAACAGATGAATTATTGGAAATCAATACAGCAGAAGGTTCTTATGTAAAACGTGCGTCAAAATAATGAGCTGACGAATTGATAAGAAGTTGAAAAACATAGCTTGACCTCTTGAAAAGTGGATCATCCGATCTGCCTTTCAAGAGGTTTTTTGTAGAATCAGCCGATTGAAAAATAAAAAAGTATTTGTTTTATTTACACTTTGAAATACAATTTAATTGAAAGATGTGATCTGTCGAATATTTTGAAAGAGAGGAATCTTTATGGGATTCATCCTATTACTGTTTTTTTATCTTTTGATTTTTTTGTTATGGGCAATAATTGTAACGCTCGCATTTCCAGAAGTGGCTTTGTACATAATTGTTGTTTTGTTTTCGATGTTCCTTCCGAATGAAATAGGTGGGCGATATATTGAATTATTGGAATTTTTTCAGCCTATCATCCATTATTTTCAACGATTTACAGAAGCGCATCTATCTGTAAAATTATTTATTCTTTTAAGCATTCCACTGAGTTACCTGCTGTTGTCTAGTCTATTACAATTTTTTGGTATTTATCCATTGCAGATCATAGGATCATGTATGACGGTAATTACTGTTTTTTATTTATTAAATGTTATTTTTCAATTAGCTTTGATTTGGAATATTTTGCTGACAGTTCCAATCTCTCTTGTAGCAATTGGTATCCGTTTAGTTGTTTATCATTCTTTGAATAAGTATTTTCATAAGTGTACGTATTTATTCACTTTTTTACTCAAAGAAAAAAATGAAAAGAAAGATACTTCTGAGCATACGCAACAATCATCTAATCAAAATAGGAACAACGAAAAAACTTCTTTAGTAATCAACGAGCCTTTTGAACTGGAAGCTTATTTTAGGCTGATCTTAGGTGTAGATGAACAGGCAACAAAAGAAGAGATCAAACATGCCTATCGACAAAAAGTCATGAAGTATCATCCAGATAAATCCGTAGAAGAAAATGCGAAAGAAAAGTACGAAGAGATTATCGAAGCCTATAAATATTTGAAATAGTTTCAAATTGCCATGTTTCCTTTTATTTTCCTACTGCTTGTATAACCAAGACAGCGTTTTCTTTCTCTTTATATTAAAATAATATTATAATTAAATTAGTTTAAAAAGAGAAAACGGAGGCTGAATAATGGAGAAGCATACGACGAAAGAGACACAGAAAGAAAATAACAACGTAAAAAAACAATTGAACTTTGCGGATAATCATGAATTTATGTTAGCTAGCCAGAATTGTGTCGCTCCCTTTAACCATTTAGAGATTATTCAAGACGGAAAAGTTATATGGAGCCAGAAAGCTTATGCATTTTTAGAAGAGGAATGTCCAAACTGTGCGAATCCAAGTCTTTGGGAAAATGCGCGATGTAACCATCAAACGGGTCTCTTTCGTGTCACTGAGCAAATCTTTCAGTTGCGGGGATTTGATATGGCCAACCTCACACTGGTTCTTACTCCAAATAATAAATGGATTGTCTTTGATACATTGATGAGTATCGAATGTTCAAGAGCAGCGATTGAGTTTGCGGATCGCTGGTTTAATGAAAACGGGTATCCAGAAGTGGAGGGGAATCTTGCAGGAATCATTATCAGTCATTCCCATGTCGATCATTTTGGTGGCATACGCGGTTTGTTTAAAGACTTCGAAGTAGATCCTTCTGTTCCGATTTATGTACCTGAAGGATTTACGGAATCTGCTATTTCTGAGAACCTTATGGTAGGGAAGGCCATGGGAAGAAGAGCAGTCTTTCAATATGGCTCTTCCTTAGAAAAAAGTCCATTTGGTTCCTTATCTGTTGGGATTGGACAAGGACAATCTACAGGCACGATCAGTTTTGAGCTTCCTACTTGTGAGATCACTGAAAATAAAATAATCGCTATCGATGGATTAGATCTGGATTTCCAATTGACCCCTGGCACAGAAGCCCCTGCCGAAATGAATACGTATATTCCAGCATATCAAGCGCTTTGGATGGCAGAAAACTGCACTTGTACGATGCATAATCTTTATACTCTCCGAGGGGCACAGATACGAGATGGAAAAAGCTGGTCGAGATACCTTATCGAGGCACAACGGCGCTATGGACCAAAAGCAAAAGTATTGTTCCATGCGCATACTTGGCCGCGGTACGCCACTGAGGAGGAACCAGATGCTATTAACAGGTATTTACTAGACCAAGCACGGTTATATAAAGGAATTCATGATGAATCACTTAAAGCTGTCAATGCCGGGTATACCATAAACGAATTAGCAGAACAAGTCGCTTTGCCAGAAGAGCTGACAAAACAGTGGTATCTAAGACCATATTACGGAACGATTGCTCATAATAGCAAGGCGGTTTATCAAAAGTATATCGGTTGGTATGATTCAAATCCGGTGAATTTAAATCCGCTTCCTCCTGAACGGGAAGCGAAACAAATGGTAAAGTACATGGGTGGAGCAGAGGCTATCTTAGAAAAAGCGCATGAAGATTATGAAAAAGGAAATTATCAATGGGCGGCAAAAGTTACGAATTTGGTCATTTACGCAGATCCTGAAAATAAAGAAGCAAGAGCGCTTTGCCGGCGATCGTTGACACAACTAGGGTATCAAACGGAATCTGGGGCTTGGCGAAATGAGTACTTGACTGGGGCACTGGAATTAAAGGAAGATGTGGACTTGTTTTCAATTGAATCGGCTGATTCGTCAGAGCTATCGGCACAGATGAATGGAGAAATGTTGCTGGATTATTTAAGCATCCATACTATTTCGACCAAAAAACAACAGACGGGCATGGTAAAGTTCACAGATGACTGGCAACTTTCAAATGGTCAAATCCATTCATTGCCAACGACTTATTTCATTGATTATTGGCAAGGAATTTTGACTTATTATCCTATTTCTTCAGACAAAGAGGAGGTCACGCTTATTTATGAAGGAAAAAGATTAGCATTCCTCCAGCAAATGCTTGATTCCTCAGGTGAACCACGAAACTGGTCCATGCTTTTTAAAGCAGATACAAACAACTATTTCAATATCATGGAACCGTGAAAATAGTTGAAATAACTCATAAATTTAAAATATCCGAACGATATGGAAGTAAGAAGGGTTTATCAACGCTAAACAGCGATAAACCTCTGCTGGTATGCAGGAATACTCTTCTGATGGTTCGGATATTTTATTTTTTGTACCCATTTTTATTTTTGTTTTAAAAAAATGTTTCGAAATATACTAGACAATTCAGAAAATTTTGTATAATATTATTCCAATAAAATTCAAATCTTTATCAAATGAAATTCCAATAAAAACGGAAAAAATGTGAAAAGAGGAATGAAAAAATGACAGAATTGATAATTGGCGGAGTCACAGCAAGCACATTAGCAGAAAAGTATAAGACACCTCTGTATGTGTATGACGAAGAAAAGATAAGACAAACGATGCTGTCATTCAAGCGAGGCTTTGTATCGAAGCATTTTGATACAAAAGTGCTTTACGCCTCTAAAGCATTCCAAACGATTGAGATGCTGCGTTTAGTCCATGAATATGGATTTGGGCTGGATGTTGTCAGCGGTGGGGAAATCTATACCGCTTTGCAAGCTGATTTTCCTAGAGATGCTATTTATTTCCATGGTAATAACAAGACCCCAGAAGAACTGATCTATGCACTTGAAAATGAGTTGTTGCATGTTGTTGCCGATAACTTGATGGAAGTCGAGTTATTAGAAGAATTAAGCCAACGCTATTCTAAAAAAGTCGATGTCATGCTTCGGTTGAATGTCGGTGTAGAAGCCCATACTCATGAATATATCGTCACTGCACATATTGATTCAAAATTCGGCATGAGCTATGAAAGTAAAGAGTGTCAGCAAGCTCTCCAATTGATAAAAGAAAGCAGTTATCTAGAGTTAGAAGGTTTTCATGCCCATATTGGGTCACAAATTTTTGATGTTACTGCTTGGCTAGCTGAAATCGACAAATTGACGAGTTACTTAACCGATTTTGACCAACCACTTTCCTTGAATCTCGGGGGAGGATTCGGGATTCGTTATACACAAAATGATCAGCCAATCCCAATCGAAGAGGCACTAAAAAAGCTGATTGAATATACGGAAGAAGCTTTGGACAAACGAAAACTGACGATTCGTCAACTACTGATCGAACCAGGAAGAAGTATTGTTGGGGAAGCTGGTACAACACTATACACGATTGGCTTCATCAAAAAGACACCACATAAAAAATATTACTTTGTAGATGGCGGGATGACAGATAATATCCGCCCAGCTCTGTATCAAGCAGCATACGATTGTGATTTAGCAGAAAAACTGTCGGAAGAAAAAACAGAAAAAGTGACGATTGCAGGAAAAATGTGTGAATCAGGTGATGTGGTAATCAAAGAAACTTATTTGCCGAAAGCAAAATCGGGTGATCTTTTAGCTGTTTATTCCACGGGGGCTTACGGATATTCGATGAGCAGCAACTACAATCGAGCGACACGACCAGCAGTTGTTTTTGTCAATAATGGTCAATCAAGACTGGTTGTTCGCAGACAATCATTTTCTGATCTACTAAGGGGGGAAGTTTCTTATGATCCTTCATAAATATAATGGCTGTGGAAATGATTTTATCTTATTAGATTACACAGAGGATACGGATTATAGTCAATTAGCCGCTTCTTTATGCGCAAAAGAAAAATATGACACAGACGGATTGATCGCCGTAAAAACCGATCCGTTGGAAATGATCTATTACAACAAAGATGGTAGCCGTGCCCCTATGTGCGGAAATGGTATTCGCTGTTTTGCTCGATATGTGAATGATCAAAATAGGGTGGATGAACAGGAATTCAACGTAGAGACGTTAGCAGGCACAAGAAAAATTACGGTGTTGGATCCCTCACCTTTTTATTGCAGCGTAGATATGGGAGTGCCAGATGATTCTCCAGAAAAAATCAAAGCTGCACAATCTTATCCAATAAAAAACCAGGAAATAGAGATTGGTGGCGAAAAAGTAACGATCACTAGTTTATTTTTAGGGACGATCCATACCGTTGTTTTTGTTGAAAATGCGCGTGAGGAAGTCTGGAAAAAAAGAGGCGAACTGATCTGTCATCATCCTTTATTCAAAGAAAAAACCAATGTCAACTTTGTAGAAGTAGTCAATGAACAAGAATTGACTGTCCGTACCTATGAAAGAGGAGTAGGTTGGACACTTGCTTGCGGTACAGGTTGCTGTGCCTCTTATGCGGTTGCGAAGGAAACTGGGAAGATTTCAGCAGATCAGGTAGTCGTTCACTTGGAACAAGGAGACTTGATGATCTCTGGTGAGGATACGATACAAATGGCTGGTCCAGCAGTTCATGAATGGACAAGAATATTGGAGGAATGAAGATGATAAAAGGTTCGATCGTGGCGCTGATCACGCCGATGAATGAAGAGGGATCAGTAGATTATGCTGGTTTGGAAAAATTGATCCAATTCCATTTAGATGAACAAACAGACGGATTATTAGTTTTGGGTACAACAGGAGAATCTTCTACACTCACACAATCTGAGGAGGAGAAGATCCTTCAACTGACAGTAAAGAAAGTGGCTGGCCGTGTGCCGGTGATTGCAGGAGCTGGAACGAATAATACGAAAGAAACGATTGAAAAAGCGAAGCATTTTTCTTCTTTGGGCGCAGATGCACTTTTGGTCATCACTCCTTACTACAACAAAACAAGTGATGCAGGATTAGCTGCTCATTTCACAGCAATTGCAGAAGCCTCGCCAATCCCGCTTATTTTATATAATGTCCCTTCTAGAACAGGCATGTCGATTCCAATCCATGTACTAGTAAATTTAGCAGAACATCCTAATATCATTGGTTTGAAAGAAGCCTCAGGAGATATGGCTTATGTGATGGATGCCGCTCGATTGATTAGCGAAAATTTCAGCCTTTACAGCGGAAATGATGATTTGATCCTGCCAGTAATGAGTGTAGGAGGGAGCGGTGTAATCAGTGTATGGGCAAATATCCAGCCTAAAATAGTCCATGAGTTAGTAAAAGATACGATGGACGGAAGATGGCAGCAAGCAAAAGAAAAACAATTAAATGCACTTGAATTGATCCATGCCTTGTTCAGTGAGACCAATCCAATTCCTGTCAAAGCAGCTATGTCATTATTAAATTTACCTTCAGGACCTCTACGCCTGCCTTTAGTGTCCCTTTCAGAAGAGAAAAAGAAACAATTAGCTCAGCTTTTGCTAAAGGAAAGGACGGTTGAAAAATGAAAATCGGACTGATTGGCACTGGACAGATGGGAAATAGAGTCGAAGAAGTTGCACAAGAAAGAGGAGATACGGTCCTTCTTTTACGGACGGCACCTAAAGAAGCAACTACGCTTGCTTTTACGGAACTGCCAGAACTGCTTATTGATTTTTCTCATCCAGATAATTTAGAGATGATCCTTTCGTATAGCTTGTCTCATCAACTTCCGTTAGTCATTGGCACGACAGGTTATACACAATCACAGTTCCAAGAAATGGAAGAACATGCCAAGCAGATACCTGTGATGTATAGTGCTAATTTTTCGTTAGGCATCATGGTGATGAACCAACTGATCAAGCAAGCAGCTGCAATGTTGCAAGGCTGGCAGATCGAACTGATTGAAAAACATCATAGTCGTAAAAAAGATGCACCATCTGGTACCGCGAATATGCTGCTTCAAACAATCCAAGAAGTACAAAAGCTTCAGCCTATATACAACTGGCAAGGACAAAAAAGAGAAGAAAATCAAATTGGTGTACACAGTATTCGTGCAGGTTCTTTACCTGGTGAACATGAGGTAATGTTTGCAGCTCCCGATGAAGTATTTACGGTCAAACATGAATCTTTTTCTAATCGAATCTTTGCTGCAGGTGCAGTAGAAGCAGCGGACTGGTTGAAAAATCAGCCACCAGGTTATTACAAATTAGAAGATTTATTAATGGATAAAGGGGTGTAAGAAACGTGGAAGCTCAAGAAATCATCCGCTACATTCAAACGGCATCTAAAAAGACGCCTGTGAAAGTCTATCTGAATGTAACCGAGCCAATCGAATTTAAAGACAGCAAAGTTTTTGGTGAAGGAAACAGCTTCGTTGTTTTTGGTGACTATGAGTCGATTGCTCCGGTTTTAGAAGCTGAAGCGGAAAAAATCATTGAAATCGAAATCGAAACTGCTGCAAGATACAGTGCAGTTCCTTTGCTGGATATCAAAAAAATCAATGCCCGTATCGAACCAGGTGCTATTATCAGAGATCAAGTGTCCATCGGCAACAATGCCGTGATCATGATGGGAGCGATTATCAATATCGGTGCAGTAATCGGTGAAAACACGATGATTGATATGGGTGCTGTCTTAGGTGGACGAGCGACAGTGGGCAAAAACTGCCATATTGGTGCAGGAGCTGTCTTAGCAGGTGTAATCGAACCCGCATCGGCTAAACCGGTTATCGTAGAAGACGGCGTGCTGGTAGGTGCGAATGCAGTGATTGTTGAAGGTATCCATATCGGAAAAGATGCAGTCGTGGCAGCAGGAGCAGTGGTTTTAGAAGATGTGGCAGCAGGCACTGTTGTCGGTGGAATACCTGCACGTGTCTTGAAAATAAGTGATGATCAGACAAAAGAAAATACAGCATTGATTGCTGCGTTACGCGAATTATAGAGGAGATGGAGAAAAATGCGCGAAATAGATACCTGTATTGTGGGGGCAACCGGATTAGTCGGACAAACGATGCTCAAAGTGTTAGAAGAATATGATTTTCCAGTAGGACGATTGAAATTATTAGCGTCAAAACGTTCAGCTGGCAAAGTTTGTGTATTCAAGGGGAAGAAACACACTGTACAGGAATTGACAGAAACTTCATTTGAAGGATATGATTTAGCGCTATTTTCTGCAGGTGCTTCTGTATCCAAAGAGTTTGCGCCAATCGCAAGAAGTCAAGGATTATTTGTTATAGATAATTCCTCGGCATGGCGAGAAGATTCGGATATTCCATTGATCGTTCCAGAGGTCAATCTCGAAGACTATACATTGAATCGGCTGATTGCGAATCCAAATTGTTCAACCATTCAAGCGGTACTACCGCTTAAAGCTTTACAAGAAGCCTTTGGAATCCAACGAGTCAATTATTCGACCTATCAAGCAGTTTCTGGTTCTGGACAGAAAGGTATCCAAGATCTTTACCGCACGCAAAATGACGAGGAACCAGCTTTGTATCCTTATAATATTAGTCAAACGGTGATTCCAGAAATCGATCAGCCTTTGGAAAATGGCTATACCAAAGAAGAACAGAAAATGATAAATGAGACCCGTAAGATTCTGCATCAGCCTGATTTGCCAGTATCAGCAACCTGTGTACGTGTGCCAATCGAGAATGGACACGGAGTCTCGGTGGCCGTTCAGTTGCAAAAAGAGTTTACGGTTGAAGAAGTTAGAGAGTGTCTCAGTCAGTTTCCAGGGATCCAATTAGAAGATGATCTAGCAGCACATAAATATCCGACGAGCATTCTTGCTAGAGGAACAGATACGGTTTATGCTGGGAGGATCAGAAAAGACACCTCTTTAGAGAACGGACTGTTGTTCTATACAACTGCCGATAACATACGCAAAGGAGCCGCTGCGAATGCCGTACAGATTGCTGCAGCTTTAATGCAGAAAATAGCGGAGGTGGCAAGATGAGTAATACGCTGAAAATAGCAAAATTCGGCGGAACATCGATGTCTCATGAAGAACAATTCAAAAAAGTCCGTACAATTGTTCTTTCAGATCCCAATCGTCAAGTGATCGTTGTTTCTGCTTTAGGCAAACGTACGTCAGATGATGACAAAGTAACAGACTTACTTTATTTGATTTATGCCTACCTTCAGCATCATGTTGATTGGACCCCCCTTTGGGAAAGAATCTGTGAACGTTTCATTCAAGTAAGGGACCTTCTTGACCTGCAGTTACCTGTGGAAGAGGAACTGGCACGCATACAAAAACAACTGGAAGATGAAAAGATAACTGAAGATTATTTAGTAAGCAGAGGTGAATATCTGACTGCTCGACTGATGGCTGAGTATCTTGGTTACCAGTTCTTTGATGCAAAGGACCTGCTGTTCTTTGACTATGATGGAAAAATCGATGAGGAAAAAACAGCACAGGAAATCACAAAAGCATTTAAAAGATATCCGAAAATGGTTGTTCCAGGATTTTACGGGGCAAACCCTGCAGGCAAAGAAAAATTATTGGGACGTGGGGGAAGCGACATTACTGGCGCGATACTGGCGAAGATGCTACAAGCGGCGAGTTATGAGAATTGGACAGATGTTTCAGGAATCATGATGGCTGATCCGCGAATCATCGATCATCCTAAAATCATCGAGGAAATCTCTTTTAGAGAGCTGAGAGAGATGGCTTATATGGGGGCTAATGTTCTTCATGAAGCAGCTGTTTTCCCAGTTCAAGAGGCGGATATCCCCATCCAAATAAAAAATACCAATGATCCTTTCGCTCAAGGAACAAAAATATCGAATCACGAAGTGGAAAAGGAAAATGGACTGACAGGAATAGCTGGACGCAAGGATTTTCTTTCGATCACTTTATTCAAACGTCATATGTCCGATGAAATCGGGTTTATCTGGAAAGCAATGAGTATTTTTGCTAAACATGAGATATCAATCGAACATATTCCTTCAGGGATCGACAATATCGGAGTGATCGTCTCAGCAGAAGCGATTGCCGATAAATTATTTCTCATCACGAAAGAATTAAAAGAAACACTTGGCGTCGAAGAAATCGTCGTGATTGAAGACTTAGCTTTGATCTCTGTCGTTGGCGGACCGCATAAAGAATTGATCGGTTTATCTGGGAAAGTGTTATCGATATTGAACAAATTAGAAATTCGCACATCGATCTTATCACAAGGAGCACAGGAGTTGAATCTAATCATCGGTGTACCGAATGATCAGTATGAAACCGTAGTGAAGGGTATCTATGAAGGGATGGTGAATACGGATGCTGAAAGAATATCGAATGGCACTCCATCAAATTCCTGAAATCGGATTTCATGAATTCAAAACAAAAAAATATTTATATGAACAAGTAAAAAATAGTGGAGCCGTTATCCATGAAATCGGCGAAACAGGACTGCTTCTTTATTATGATAATCAACAAGAAGAAACGATTGCTTTTCGAACAGATATCGATGCACTGCCAGTCAAAGAAGAAACAAATCTCTCTTTTGCTTCTAAGCATGAAGGGTATATGCATGCATGTGGTCATGACGGACATATGGCGATGCTTTTAGGGTTGACCGACTTTATAACTGAACACATCGAGGAGCTTATTTATAATGTAGTACTGATCTATCAGCCATCAGAAGAAATTTCCGGCGGCGCACAAAGTGTTATTCAGTCAGGATTGTTAGATAAATATGAAGTACAAGCAATATTTGGCTTTCATCTATGGCCTGGACTAGCGAAAGGAGAAGTTTTTTCTCGACCAGGACCTTTGATGGCACAAAGCAGTGAAACAGACATTATCATCAAGGGCCAGTCCGCGCATATTGCTTCTAGTGAAAAAGGAATCGATAGTCTGGAGGCAGCTGTACGATTTTTGAAGAATGTTTATGATTTTGATCGGCAATTACCGGCAGAGTGGAATCATCTAATGAAATTTGGTCAAATCCAAGGTGGAACGATCCGAAATGTTTTAGCTGGAGAAGTTATTGTATCCGGCAGTATCCGTTCTTACAGTTCAGATATGCAAAATTATTTGAAGAGAGGATTAGCTCATTTAGCAGAACAGTTTCACTCTGCAGCTACTATTTCTTTCCGCTATAATGACGGCTATCCAGCTGTGATCAATCATAGAGGCTTATATGCAGCATTGTCGGATTCAAACAAATTACATGAATTAGAGGATCCAGTTCTTCAAGCCGAAGATTTTGGCATATATACGCAACAATATCCATGTGTATTTTTCTTTTTAGGTGTCGGTGATACCCCTGCTTTACATGATCCGACGTTCGATTTTGATATGGATGTTTTAGAAAATGGTGTAGAATGGTACAAAACGATTCTTTTTACAGAAAATCTTCTTGAAAAAATCGATAGCAGTTCAAAAGAGGAGCGAGTAAATAATGATGAATTTATCCAATCGATTTAATCCCAGACTTTCTAGAATAGAAGTATCTAAAATACGGCAATTCGATCAGCAAATATCGTCGATACCAGATGTGATCAAGCTCACCTTGGGAGAACCGGATTTTCCGACTCCCGAACATGTCAAACAAGCCGGAATAGCAGCGATTGAAGAAGACTTTTCTCACTATACCGGAATGAGAGGACTGGAGGAACTGCGGGAAGCTGCTTGTATGTTTCAGCAGCAGCGTTATGGATTAACTTATGATCCGCAAACGGAAGTTTTGACGACGGTTGGTGCAACGGAAGCGATTGCCTCTGCATTGTTATCTGTTTTAGAAGAAGGAGACAAGGTTCTTATTCCAGCGCCTGCTTATTCAGGATATCAGCCATTAGTGGAACTAGCTGGTGCTGAATTGATCCCGATAGATACTTCTGACACAGGGTTTGTCTGTCAGCCGGAACAATTTGAACGAGCATTTGAACAATATGGATCAGCTATCAAAGCAGTCATTTTAAATTATCCTAACAATCCAACTGGGACGACATTGTCTGCAAGCCAGTTGGAGGTAATCGCTGAAGTTTTAAAAAAATATCCGGTATTTGTTATAAGTGATGAAGTATATGCTGAATTGACTTACACTGGAACGCATATGTCCATAGCTTCTTATCTTCCGGAACAAACAATCGTGATAAGCGGGTTATCCAAGTCACATGCGATGACTGGTTGGCGAGTGGGGTTTATTTTTGCTCAAAAAGCCCTTATTGACGAACTAATTAAAGTCCATCAATATCTGGTGACTGCGGCTACAACGATGTCGCAAAAAGCTGCGGCTGAAGCGCTAATAAATGGAGTAAAAGATAGCGAGAATATGAAAGAGCAATATCAAACACGAAGAGACTATCTGGTCCAGCAATTGGCGCCTTTAGGATTTGAAGTGACTCAGCCAAACGGTGCATTTTATTTATTTTGCAAACTCCCAGCTGTCATTCAAACCGACTCTTGGCAGTTTTGTGTAGACTTAGCGGAACGGGCAAAAGTTGCGTGTATCCCTGGCATTGCATTTGGCCCAGAAGGAGAAGGCTATATACGGATTTCTTATGCTAGCAGTATGGAAAACTTACATGAAGCTTGCAAAAGAATCAAAGACTTTTTAACAGAACAGTGATTCATGAATTTTCTCAAAAAACAATCGGCATCTTTGCGGTATATTCTGCAAGCTGCCGATTGTTTTTTAAATTTGGTTCAAATGAACGCGTTTCTTTTGATTCATAACTGATGTAATGTTAAGTTTAAATTGTTTAGAATGATTTTAAAAGAATATTCAAGGAGGTTTCATCAATGGAAAAAAACAAAGTTGTCATTGTAGGTGCATCTCATGGAGGGCATCAATCGATCTTGGAACTATTGACACGATACGGTGAAAATGTAGATGTCACGCTATTTGAAGCAGGAGACTATGTTTCCTTCATGTCATGCGGTATGGAGCTGTATCTAGAAGACAAGGTAACAGATGTAAATGATGTACGTAATTTCAGACCAGAAAACTTTCCGCAATCCAATGTTCATATTTTAAATAATCACGAAGTAAAAACGATCGATGCAGATAAAAAAACAGTAACGGTTACTAGCGCATCAGATAACGAAACAAAAGAATATCCTTATGATAAATTGATCTTGAGTTCTGGTGTCAAACCAAACAATTTGCCAGTACCAGGGGCAGATTTAGAAAATGTCTACTTGATGCGTGGATACAATTGGGCAACCAAAATCAAAGAAAAATTAAATGATCCGGCTATTAAAAAAATCGCTGTCGTAGGTGCTGGTTACATTGGGATCGAAGCAGCAGAAGCAAGCCGAAAAGCTGGGAAAGAAGTCGTCTTGCTTGATGTGATCGACAGACCCTTAGGCACTTATTTAGATGCTGAGATGACAGACATTTTAGAACAACACCTAAATGAAAACGGTATTGAAGTTTTGACAAACGCCAAAATCGAAGCCTTTACCGGAAACGGAAAAGTGGAAGCAATCAAAACAAGTGAAAAAGAAATCCCAGCAGATCTAGTCATCCAAGCTGCTGGTGTGAAGGCAAATACTGAATGGTTAAAAGGGATCGTCGACTTAGATGAACGTGGCTGGATCCAAACGAATGAATACTTGCAAACAAATCTTCCAGATGTGTATGCAGTAGGAGATGCTACACTTGCTTATTCTATCCCAGCACGCAAAAAAATGCCGATTGCTTTAGCGACTGTTGCACGTAGAGAAGCACGTTATGTAGTAAAACATCTTTTTGAAGAAGTACCAAATAAACCGTTCGGCGGAGTCGTAGGTTCCTCCGCATTAAGTGTCTTCGACTACCATTTTGCAGCAAGCGGATTAAATAGCTTCACTGCAGCAAAAGCAGGAGTAGATGTACGAGTGTCTTATTATGAAGATACGTTACGACCAAAATATGTACCAGAAGAACAAGGAAATCCAAAAGTGTCCATCCAATTATTCTCAGATCCAATGACCCATCAATTGCTAGGAGGAGCAGTATTATCTACCTATGATGTTACAGGTCAAGGAAATGTGTTGGCACTAGCGATACAAAATAAACTGACTTTAGAAGAACTGGCAGAAGCCGACTTCTTCTTCCAACCAGGTTTTGACCGACAATGGAGCATGTTGAATCTAGCCGCTCAACAAGCACTAGGAGAAGAACCATTTGTAGAATAAGGAAACGAAATATTTGAAAA
>NZ_BJLL01000053.1:0-17275 GCF_007996925.1 Enterococcus sp. NBRC 3427
ATCACTTCTGTCACAACCTCTTTGTTCTATTTTATTAAAAACTTATTTTGAGCTTTCTGAGGTACTATCCGATGAACTTGTAGTGCTGGAAGATTCTTCTTTGGAAGAGCTGCTCGTACTGCTAGAGCTACTTGAGCTGCTAGAACTGTCTGAAGAATCTTTCTCAGAACTAGAAGACGCCGGGTCTGGTCCTTTAGAGTAAATCACGTTTACAACCATTCCTTTGGTAATCGTCGTACCTGCCCCTGGCACTGTACGGATTACTTTGTCCTTATCCACCGTGCTTGAATATTCAGAAGTCTCATGACCGATATATTCTGCACCAATACTAGCCAAATAACTTTGTGCTTCGCTTTTTGTATAGCCGGAGATGTCATTCAGTTTAGGTTCTGTCCCTTGGCTTACGACAAAACTGATGTAAGTTTCTTCTGCTACAACTTCACCTGAGGCTGGATCCTGACTAATGATCGAACCCGATGGCACAGTGTCGCTATAGTCATAAGTAGCACTAATGTTATTGATATTGAATCCTTGTGTAACAAGCCAATTACGGACAGTTTCGTAGTTTTCTCCTACATGACTACTCAAAGTCACTGTTTCTGGTCCTTTGCTGACTGTGAAAGTAATCGTGTCTGTTTTAGGATCGACTTCTGTATCTTCTGATGGAGATTGCGAAATGATCATTCCGCTTTCTACTTCTGAACTGAATTCCTCTTCTTTTTGAATCAAATCAGCAGAAAATCCTAATTCTTTCAAACTTGCTTCAGCATCTTCATAACTTTTACCACTGTAATCATCTAATTTGATTTTTTTCGTGCCACTGCTGATATAAAGAGTGACTTCGCGTTTTTGCTTGACTGTCGTTCCCGCTGCCGGGTCTGTCTTCACCACATTACCTTCTTCGATTTTGTCATCTGCAATTTCTTCTGTTTTTGTTGCTACTTCTAATTTCGCTTTTGCGAGTGTTTCTCTGGCAGAAGCTTCAGAAAGATCAGAAACATCAGGAACAACAACTTCTCCTCGTCCGCCAGAAGCAAAGAATACAGCTGTTCCGATTCCTAAAATAGCGAGGACAGCTAACAGGATCAGCCACCATTTTTTCTGTCCTTTCTTTTTAGGGTCAGGCAGAACTTCTTCCTCTTCCGGCAATGTTTCGTTTCTCGGTTCGTCTTTTGGCAGAGGCATAGATTTGAATGAATCCGGCATTGGTGTATCTGCTGCAAGCGGTGTGATAACTTTTGTTTCGTTATCCATCGCATGAGGTTGCCATTTTTCTTCGTTTGCACGAGCTGGTGATAATACTGTAGAAAGATCATCAGACATTTCTTCGGCTGACTTGTAACGGTCTGCAGGTTCTTTAGCCGTCGCCCGTAAAATCACATTTTCCAGTGCTTGCGGTACATTTGGATCAAGTGCTTTTATGGATGGAAGATCATCTTGGAAATGTTTTAAAGCAATCGTCACAGCAGATTCACCGTCAAACGGCACGCTACCTGTCAGCATCTCATAAAGAATGATCCCTAAAGCATAAATATCTGACTGCTTCGTTGCCATACTCCCTCTTGCTTGCTCAGGAGATAGGTAATGAACAGATCCCAACATCGTATTCGTCTGTGTGATCGATGTTTCAGATAAAGCAATAGCAATCCCGAAATCCGTGATTTTTACTACACCTTCGTTATCGATCAATACGTTTTGGGGTTTCAAATCTCGGTGGATGATTTGATGGTTATGAGCTAAAGAAATAGCAGAAAGAATCTGCTGCATAATATTTACTGCTGTTTCATAAGGAACAGGATAATGTGTTTGGATATATCGTTTCAAGTCCATTCCTTTGACGTATTCCATCACTAGATACTGCATATTGTCTTCTTCACCAACATCGTAAACACTGACAATATTTGGATGAACGAGTTCTGTTGCTGCTAAAGCTTCTCGCTGAAATCGTCGAATCGCGGTTTGATCATTTTGAAAGTCGAATCGTAAGACTTTGACTGCTACATCTCGATCCAAGATCAAATCGTGCGCCAAAAATACATTAGCCATACCACCACTACCGATATTCCCCGTGATTTGATAACGGCCATTTAATTTTTTTCCCAACTCGATCATACACGGTCCTCCTTATATTCGATAAGAAGAACGGTGATATTATCCGCTCCGCCTGCTTCATTGGCACGATCAATCAGCTCAGTTACTTTATGGGACAACGGGCCTTCTTGATTAATGATCGTTCCTATTTCTTCTTCAGATAGCATATTCGTCAAGCCATCTGAACATAACAGCAAGCGATCTTTTAGCTGCCAAAGATGAGTAGAAACATCTACTTCGACTGTTCCTGGCATGCCGACAGAACGTGTTAAAATATTCTTTCTTGGATGGTTCACTGCCATTTCTTCGCTGATTTCCCCTGATTTGACTAGTTCGTTAACTAAAGAATGATCCTCTGTCAATTGCATGATTTTATCTTCGCGAATCAAATAAGCTCTGCTGTCGCCAACATTCGCAATCGTAAACCAGTCATCTGACAGAGCTGCCGCTACGATTGTTGTTCCCATACCGTTATATTCCGGCTGTTCTTGTCCTCGCTGATAAATCAGCACATTTTCCTCTTGAATCGATTGAATGAACCACTGGGCGATTTTTTCATCGTCGGCAGCTTCTTGTTCTTCCCAAGCTTCGCCTAGATTTGTTACCGCCATTTGACTAGCAATGTCTCCAGCACGGTGCCCACCCATCCCATCTGCTAATACAGCAAGCTTGAGACCTGAACGGCTAGTAAATACACTGGCATAGTCTTGATTGGTGTTACGTCGTCTTCCTACATCTGATTGATATTCAATCTGCATTTTTTCACCTCATTACTTTTTGCGCAAACAACAAATGAAAAATCCATCTGTGTAAAACTGATGCGGATACAAAGTCAACATTTTCTCTACGATTGATGATTGTAGCATAGGATCGGTCAAAACATCAATCCTCTCAAAATCAGGGTGTCTTTCCAAGAAAGCAGAAACAACGTCTTGGTTTTCTTCTTTTAAGATCGTACAAGTACTATAAGTCAGAATACCGGAAGACTTTAAAGCTGGTGCGCAGCTTTCTAAAATTTCCAATTGGATTTTTGGTAAATTCGCTAATTCATCCGGCTGTTTTTTATAACGGATATCTGGTTTTCGCCGAAGGAGCCCTAGACCTGAACAAGGCGCGTCTACTAAAATCCGATCGAACTGCTCTGGTTCAAACTGCTTGCTGACTTCTCTAGCATCCATCTTTTGAGCGTAAACAGCAGAAGAGACACCCAGACGTGTGGCATTTTCTTCAATGAGTTTGACTTTGTGTTCATGTACATCTAAAGCAATCACTTCCCCGCCGCATGAAGGATCCAAAAAAGAAGCAATATGTGTCGTCTTACCTCCGGGAGCTGCACAGGCATCTAAAACATGATGTTCAGGCTCGATTTGCATAGACGGCGCTACAAGCATCGAACTTTCATCTTGGATCGTCATGACGCCATCGTGGAACAATGAGCTAGAAGCTAAATGCCCTTTTTTCGCTACTATACCGTATGGACTGACTTGGCTTTTTTCAGCTGTGATCTCTTCTTCTTGCAAAACAGTGATGGCCTGATTTCTGGAGAGTCGGCGTGTATCTACTCGGGCACTAGCATGGCTAGGCTGATATAGCGATAAACCGAGCTTTTCAGTTTCTTCATAACCGATTTGATCCACCAACCGTTTCGTCATCCATAGAGGCAGGCTGATTTTGACAGAAAGTCTTTCGATAGGATCAGCAATGCCTTGCAGATCTGGTGCTCCTTGACGCTGATAATTCCTCAAAACACCATTTACAAATTTTCCTGTCCCAGGATTTCCTTTTACTTTCGCGATTTCGACCGCCTCGTTTAAAATAGCATGTGCAGGGACTTTATCTAAAAATTCTAATTGATATACAGAAAGATACAGAAGCGTCTTGACCCAGTCATCCACTTTTTTTGCTTTAGCGATCAATGGTGCAACGTAAAATTCCAATAGTCGCTGATGGCTAATCGTACCGTAGATCAATTCTGTAAATAGACCCACATCTTTTTGATTTAGCTCGCTTTGTTTGATCATCTCATTCAACAAAAGATTCGAGTAGGCGCCGCCCTTGTTCACTCGCTCTAATGTCAGTAATGCCATATATCGTACAGATTTTTTCATTTTTTTAGGGATTTTTTTCATTATTTCACCTGCTGACCAATCTGAACTTGCTGACCGCTTCCGTTAAGAAAATCGTGTACGGCTTGTTTTCCTTTACCAGCTGGCTGCAATTCATTGATGGCTAATACGGTCTGTTTACCGCAAGCAATCCATAGATTTTTTTTGTCTTTTCGGATGATCGTGCCTGGTGCTTCGTCTGTACTTTCTGCCAGTACTTCAACCGATAATAATTTCCAGCGTGTACCTTCATAGGTCGTGAATGCAATCGGCCAAGGACGCATCCCGCGTACTTGGTTGTCGATTTCTTCTGCAGTTTTATGCCAATCGACCGCTTCTTGTTCACGTGTGATGTTTGGCGAAAAAGTGGCTTTTGACTCGTCTTGAGGGACTGGTTTTTGTCCATTCAAAATATTAGGCAATGTTTCTAGCAATAGCTTTCTTCCTAAAAGGCTAAGCTTTTCAAACATCGTCCCCACATCATCTTGTTTAGTGATTGGCATGCTTTCTTGCGCATAGATTCCGCCTGCATCCATTTTTTTGATCATTTCCATGATCGTTACACCAGTTTCTTTCTCCCCATTCATGATGGCATAATGAACAGGCGCACCTCCCCGATATTTAGGAAGTAAAGAAGCATGGACATTGATTGCCCCTAATTTTGGCACTTGCAATAACTTTTCAGGCAAGAATTGGCCAAACGCCGCAGTGACGATCACATCAGGTGCCAATTCAATGATTTCTTCCATTTCTGGCGAACCGGAGATTTTCTCTGGCTGCAACACACGGATACCGTGCTTTAGAGCAGCTTCTTTTACCGGTGTCGGCGTAATTACTCGTTTCCGCCCAACTGGACGGTCGGGCTGTGTGACTACTGCCTGGATCTCGTAGCCTGATTCTATCAACCCTTCAAGAATTGGCACAGAAAAAGCAGGTGTGCCCATAAATACTAACTTAGTCATCAAGATGTTCCTCCATATATTCTTCAAGTTCTTCTTCCGGGATCTGCTGTACCATTTTCTCAATGAACAGAATACCGTCTAAGTGATCGATTTCATGCTGGAAGGCACGGGCTAAATAGCCGAAAGCTGTCACTTCTATCTCTTCTCCATCGCGGTCATAATAGCGTACAGTCACTTCATCTGCTCGCTTGACTGTTCCATAGACATGCGGAATACTGAGACAGCCTTCTACGTCCATGCTTTCACCTTTTGCTTCAATGATTTCTGGGTTTATCAGTTCGAATTTTTCGCCTTCATCTACTTCGATCACAGCGATTCTCTTGTTTTGTCCTACTTGAGGAGCAGCAATCCCTATTCCGTCATTCGCAATCATCGTCTCATATAAGTTGTCTAACAAAGCAATCGTTTCGTCCGTGATCACGTCGATTGGCTGAGCAGGTCTTTTTAATTTATCATTAGGGTGGATCAATATAGGATAGCGCATAAGTTGGTCCTTTCTTAAATAAAGTTTAATGGTTCGTTGTCAATTGCCACAAAAAGACCTTGCCGCTGTTCTTTCTGGCTTCCATTCAAGATTTCATCCAAAACATGGGGAAGATTCGGCTCATGTTTATATTTGATGATCAGTTGATAATAGTATCGATTTTTCACTCTCAAAATCATGCTGGGTGTTGGTCCTAGTAACAAACTTTGAGGACTTAATACTTCTTTTAGCTGATTGGCAATCTGAAAGATTTTCTTTGCCGCCACTTGTTCTTCAGGATGGCTGGCAGTTATTTTCACAGTAAAGTAATAAGGAGGGTAGCCTCCACGATGCCGTACATGCATTTCCTGCTGATAAAACTGTTCATAGTTTTGTTTTTTAGCCAATTCTATGGCGTAATGCTGAGGATTGAACGTTTGGATCACGACTTCGCCTGGTTTTTCCGCTCGTCCTGCTCGACCTGAAACTTGGGTCAGCAATTGGAATGTATGCTCGCTAGAACGAAAATCCGGTAAATTCAGGGAGGTATCGGCATTCAACACGCCAACTAATGTGACTTCTGGAAAATCCAAGCCTTTAGCGATCATTTGTGTCCCTAATAAAATATCTGCTTCTTTTGCACCGAATTTTTGTAAAATCTGTTCGTGTGCCCCTTTTCTTCGGGTGGTATCTACATCCATACGCAAAATCCTAGCTTGCGGATAAAGTTCTCGGAGTTCCTCTTCTACTTTTTGGGTGCCTGTCCCATAGTAGCGGATTTTGTTGCCCCCACAATTGGGACAGCGATTAGGAATAGGTTCTTCGTGTCCGCAATAATGACAGCGCATCGAACGTGTATCCATATGCAAGGTAAGAGAGATATCGCAATTAGGGCATGGGAGAACAAATCCGCAGTCTCTGCACATCACAAAAGACGAATATCCTCGACGATTGAGTAATAGGACAGTTTGTTCTTTTTTGTCTAACCGATCTTGTATCTTTTCCTGCAAATTAGCAGAAAAAGTAGAGGTCCGATGATTCTGAAACTCTTCACGCATATCTACGATCTCAATAGCTGGAAGTTGTGCAGCTGCTTTGGCTCGGTGGTTCAACTGCAATAACTGATACACGCCTTTTTGAGCTCGTGCTCTTGATTCCAAAGAGGGTGTCGCACTTCCAAGGACTATTGGGCAATGATGGTATTTACTGCGCCAAATAGCTAAATCTCTCGCATGGTAACGCGGCGTCTCATCTTGTTTATAACTTGATTCATGTTCTTCATCGATAATGATCAATCCTATATTTTTCAGCGGAGCAAAAATAGCAGAGCGTGCGCCTACTACTACTTGTGCTTCTTCCCGCTCGATCTTGCGCCATTCATCATATTTTTCACCTTGGGAAAGTCCGCTATGTAAGACCGCAACTGATTCACCGAAGCGTCCTTTGAATCGCTCGACCATTTGCGGAGTCAATGCGATTTCAGGCACTAACATTATAGCCGTTTTATTTTCTGACAAAACATCAGCGATTGACTGAAGATATACTTCTGTTTTTCCACTACCGGTGATTCCCTCTAGCAAAAAGACCTGATCTTTTTGTTGCTGACCTGCTGTGATGATTTGTTCGACAGCATTTTTTTGTTCTGCATTCAGTTCCAATGCCGTCGTTTGGTCAAATACTCGGTCTTGATAAGGGTCGCGATAACGTTCTGATTCTACAAACTCCAACCAACCCTTTTCTTTTCCTTGATTCAAGACAGCAGTACTGATTTCTTTATCTTTGAAATAAGCGATTGGTTCTTCCTGGCTCATTTCAGATAAACACAAAAGAAGCTCTTTTTGTTTCTTGGCATTTTGCCGTAATTTTGCCCATTCTTCTTCGATTTGCTTTTCAGTTAATAGGGAACGGACCAAACGAATCGTTTTTACTTTATTTCGTGTATGGACTTCGTATTTGATATCTACTAACTGCTCTTGGCGCCAACGAATCAATTGAGAAAGGCTGCCTTCTTCTTCTGCTTCTTTCCAAGAAATCACTTCTCGTTGACCAAACAATGCCTGAATTTCTGGTGTATCTGCCAAAGGATAGATCAATTTATCATATTCTGCTTTCATCACACTCGGAAGCATCGTTTGTAGACAAGTGATTTTGAATGCATAAGTGATTTTTTTCATGTAATCAGCTAATGAAAGTAATTCTTCATTGACCACCGGAGCAAGGTCCAGCAAACGGATCACTGCCTTCAACGATGGGTTAGCTGATTCTTCTGATTTTTGAATAGCCATAACAAATCCTTGGACATGACGATTGCCATTACCAAAAGGGACCTCTACCCGCATCCCGACTTGCAAAGCTGTTTCCATTTCAGAGGGAACCAGATAGGTGAATGGCTGATCGGTCTGCATAGTAGGTACGTCCACAATGACTTCAGCTGTTAATGTCATGGTTCGTTTCCTCCTTTTTTTGTCTTTTCATATCAAGCGACAAAAAGTTCCTTGCCTATTTTACTAGAGATCGCTGGATTTGTCTTATTTTCTGCCAAATCCTAACAAAAAATTAACAGCGGATAAGAAAAAAAAGAACTGTGTCAAAAAGTTCAGACACAGCCTTTTCTACCAGACAATAAGGGGCGAATGTTTGAAAAGGAAACCGCTGGGTTTGCTTTTCTTTTTAGATGTTCGCTCTACTTTTCTTTATTACATTTTTTGCTCTTCGCGGATACGTGATTCCAATTCGTGTTGTTCACGCTCTTTTTGAGCTTGACGTTCCTCTTCTTCCATCTTCAAACGTTCACGTTTTAATTCAGGATGAGGATCATTGACTACATTCCCTGCATCGATTTCTTCTAAAGCTTGACCAACGCTTTTTACTGAATCAAAAGAATCTAGTGTAGGTTGTGCACTTGCATCCAGCTCATGTGCGCGTTTGCTTGCTAAAATTACTAGAGAATATTTTGAATTTACACGATCTAATAGTGAGTCAATTGAAGGTTTTAACATCATAAGACTACATCTCCTTTAACATTTTAATATATTTACCGATTACGCGATCTACTCGAAAATGTTCACTGGCAATAATATTTTTGATTCGTTCAACTGCTAGCGGCACTTCATCATTCACAACAGCATAGTCGTAAAGAGCCATCATTTCGATTTCTTCTTTTGCAACTTTCATTCGTTCTTCGATTACTTCGTCTGCATCTGTTCCTCGGCCTACGATCCGTGATTTTAATTCCGCTAAATCTGGCGGAGTCAAAAAAATGAATACACCATCGGGCACTTTTTCTTTGACTTGTTTTGCTCCTTGGACTTCAATCTCCAAGAAAACATCTTTTCCTTCATCCAATGTCTTGTTGACATATGACAAAGGCGTTCCATAATAATTCCCGACATATTCTGCGTATTCCAGCATCTCTCCAGCTTCGATCATTGATTCAAACTCTTCTTTGCTTCGGAAGAAATAATCAACGCCTTCGACCTCCCCTTCACGCATTTTACGGGTAGTCATTGAGATTGAATACTGAAAATCATTATCCTCACTCTCAAAAATTGCTTTTCGTACTGTGCCTTTTCCTACACCGGATGGACCAGACAACACGATTAATAATCCACGCTCTGACATGACGACGTCCTTTCAACTAGTCTTTTTGTACTTATCGTTTATTTTGCACTTTTTTTCTGCAACTTTCAAGGTTATCTTTAATTATAGCTAGAAATTGGTAAAAAAGCTACCCTGTACCAAGAGGTCGTGAAAAAGCTGCCCTGCATCAAGTAATAAGAACAGCCAAACATAAACAGCTTCTCATGTTTTTCGTTTGGTTGGGCTTATTACCGCAGATGCAAGCTTTTGAACGCCGTGTATGAGAGGTCGTGAAAAAGCTGATCTGCATCAAGTAATAAGAACAGCCAAACATAAACAGCTTCTCATGTTTTTGCATAAATTTGACTTCATAATGAGAAAACGGATTTTAAACATGATTTATTTAGAATAAAAAAAGGTTGTGACACGTATTTTGTCACAACCCCAAAATGGATTTCAAGAGCAAAGAAGCTAAGCGAAGAAATGCAATTCTGTTTATTTACTGTATTTCTTTGTTCAACATCCTTGCTAAAAGCCCATATTGGACAAAGTATTCACTACACCCATGATTTCATCTTTTCGAGAACGTGCTTTTTCTGTCGGATCTTCTACCTCTTCTGTGTCGATTCGAACAATAAATTTCCGATTCATCGTCACGTAAGCACCGTCGTTGATCAAAATAAACAGTTCGTTCTCATTATAGTCTGCACAGGCATCTTTCCATACGTCAAAGCCGTTTTTTTCAGAAGGGATATCCCGTTTAACAACAGTTTTTCCACTTAATTCGTGGAACGTTACGTCATAGTATTTCATTGTCTCTACCTCTTTCGTCATTCAATATTTTGGACCTGTTCTCTGATTTTTTCTAAGATCGTCTTGGATTGGACGACTTGATTTTTAATTTCGATTGCATTTGATTTGGAACCGATCGTGTTGATTTCCCGATTCATTTCCTGGATCAGAAAATCTAATTCCCGACCTACAGGACATTGCGCCTCGATAAGTTCATCTAGTTTTTGGACATGGATTGCCAAACGGTCCAGTTCCTCGTGGATATCTCCACGTTCCAGCAAGATAGCCAACTCCGTCAGCAACCGTTGCTCATCCACTTTCGCTCCAAGAAATTCCTCCAGCTTTTTTTGATACCTTAATTGAAACTCCTGTTCATAGACATCTACAAAACTATTGAGTTTTTTTAGTACTTGTTTGAATTCTTCCGTGTTCTTTTTCAGCACTGAAGCTAAGGCTTGTCCTTCTTTTTCTCGACTGGCTTCAATAGAATCAAGTGCACTTTTCAATGTATCTAGAGCTAACTGTGCCAATTCTTCCATGCTCTCTTCCGGTTTTTCTTCTACCGTTACGAAGTTTTCATCCAGCGCGAAGCGTTCCGCCAGCCGACGAATTGACACTTGATTTTGACTCCCGTATCTTTGTTGAATCCCGTCTGTCAATTGGGTGATAAGCGAATCAATCAATTCCCAATTGATGACGATCTGCTTTTCGTTTTTGCCAATATAAGCTAGATTCACAAATACCTCGATCCGTCCGCGGCTTAACTGCTGTTTGATAAGCTGACGAAAATCGTTTTCAATAAAGTTCAGAATTTTAGGACTTCGTATTTGGACATCTAGAAAACGCTGATTGACACTTTTTATTTCGATATCTAGCTGATATGCTTTTGTTTCGCGGATGGCTTTGCCAAAACCAGTCATACTTTTCATTCGACAGGGTCCTTCCTCATTACATATTTTCTATTGCTTTTTGCAGTTGTTCAAACTCTTCGTTCGTCAGTGTCAGCCCTTTCCCCATCTTTTCATGGTCGGGTGCCCAATCTCGAAGATCGAATTTCGGCGGACGACCATTCCAGCTGACTAAGTTCAGCTCTTTACGCCATCCTTTGTTGTTTTCTGATAAAACAGCGATTTCTTCTACGATTTCATATGAAAATTCTTGTGCCATGGTTGTTCCTCCTTGAGATAATATAAATATAGGATCAGTAATGTGTCAACTGGCTGTTCAAGCAGTTCACGCTGCAAACGATCCTTACATTTTTCTTGCAGCAGTTTTTTAAAATAAACGGCTTTCGTGCGTTCATTTTGTATTTTCTGCTGATATTTTCGATACCTCTGCCATTCTTCTGTACTTAATTGACCAACTTGTGCCAATAAATCATCCGGCATACTTTTTCTATCTTGTTGGCAGATCATTTGAAACATCCAATCTACTTCATAGACTTTGTTTGGCAATAAAAAATGTTTTTTTGCTAAAAGTTCCAGCATCGCCAGTCCGCATGTTTCTGGTTCGACCCTGTTCTTATATATATTACGCAGTTTTTGCCAAAATTTTATGGTTTTGAAAAAAGATAGCTCTAACTGAAGTTCTTTTATTAAGTAAGATAAAAATCCACGCCAACATGTTCCTGCTTGTTTGACAGAATCAAATGTATACCAATTCCCGTAGTAACAGCCTAATCGTTTTTTCATTTCCAGATAGCCTAATTGTAAATTTAATTGGTTTCTTTGGCTATCAAAAAGCAGAAAGCTGCCAAGCGTCCACAATGTTTGACATTTCCAATGGATAAACGTATCCGGCACACGGATTCTTTTCGCTGGCCCTGGTCCTTGCACATCCACGACAAATGCCTCTGTTGCGCCTTCGTTAATCGCGATGTCAATAGGGATTTTATTACGATATCCACCATCTGCGTATTTATTTTTTCCGATCTTTCGGTAAGCCATAGCAGGATAAAATGAAGCAGAGGCAAGTATCCAATCTGGTATTTCTTCTGTTTTTGTTTGTTGGATAGCAGTCACTACTTCCGCTAGTTCTGGCAATTTAGTAGACACCGTGTATAAACGTATTTTGGAATTGTATTTGAGCAAAGACAAATCTAAATTTTCCTTGACCAGCTTTTCCAATGGCGCAGACGAAACCCCACCTTCAACTAGTGCCGTTTTCGTCATTTGGCGTCTTTCTTGATAAAAACGTTCACGCAAGTCTTCAACGGCAGCCATTTCTGGCAACGCAAGCACTTGTCTTGTTGATAGCTTTTTCCATAAACCCACAGCTTTTTCCATGTCTCCTTGTAAAATCAATGCGCCGTTCAGCGCACCTACCGAGGTCCCAGTGATGATTTCAAAGCGGATGTTATGTTCCTTCAGCGCCTGCCATACACCAATCTGATAGGCACCGTGTGCTCCCCCTCCTCCTAATACAAGTGCTGTGTGATACACCAGCTTTTTATTTAGTTGCATGGTTCCTTGATAGCCGTTTTTATGAAAAATACGCAACCATTCTTCTGATAGAGGAGATTGAAATAAAAAACAACAGTTTTCTTTAATAAAAAAACGAGCGCAAGCTTCCATATGCTGAAAAAGTTTTTGCCATTCAAAAGTTTCGCCTTCGATCAGCAAGTTATTAAAAATAACATCTTCTCTACCTTTATCAATAGTAAAATAGATGGTATATTTTTTTGATACTGCTTCAAAGGCACATTGTTTTTTTGCAGAACGCCAAAATGCTTCTCTACTTTCTTGATGGCTTTGAAAAAACGGAAGAGGTTGTTTTGCTTGGTTGATACGCGAATACAGCGACATTTTCTGTGAAAAGTAAACTTTTTTTATCTCCATCGCTCTCTCCTTTTTCTTCAAGTATACCAGTACGTCGAAAAAAGGTCATGAGTATCGTATTCGACTTTGGATATTCCATAAGAAAACAATTCATAAAACCGCCTTTAAATAAAAAATACAAAAATTAATTGAAAATGAGAGTATTTTCAATGAAAACGTGATTTTGTAATGGAATTTTAAAATAAAAGAAACAAGCTTTTTTTATGCAAATGTTGTAAAATAAAAGAGATTAAGAGGAAATAAGAGGAGGAACATGATGACTGAGTCAGTTTATGTACATATTGATACCACAAGTAATGCTGTTTTAACAAAAGGACTGACTGCTACTGATTTTGCAAACAGTATCGTGCATTTTCCTCAAAACTTGCTCTTGCTTGATCCATCTGCTTCTGCTGGAGAATACGAATCTCATACAGGGCTGAAAGTAATCCGTGGTACAGAAAATATCCAGCGTTTCTTTTCCTCTTCTCGAAACAGGCATGGATTCGATGAATTGAAATGGATCGACTTTACTGATTTAACGATGCTGAAAGAATTGACACCTTTAGAAATTTCAGAATTGTTATATTTTGGCCATATGAAAACACATCTCCACTCACCATTTTTTTATAAGCTGCAAAATAATTTCGTGTACTTCGATCTGAACGATCAATTGAACCGAATTTATTATCGCTATTTAGATGAATTTTACAGGATTTTTGCTAGTAAATTAAGTTCTATCCTGTCAGATAAGATCAATGTAAAAAAATCCTTTTTTAAAAAGGAAACTCCTGTTGAAAAAATCAGTGTGGAATTATTGAAAGAAATGCGTAATTTAATGCAGGAAGGGATCATTTTTTCTTTTGATCAAGTTGGTTTGATCGATGATGAATACCGTATTCCTATTTATGTGATTGAGGACTATATTTGGAAATTGAAAGGTACTCGGTATCGGGAAGAAGAAGTCGTCGCTACTTTAATCTACTCTGTCAACGATCGGCGCTGGCAATTGGTAGAAGATGCCGGTCTTTCTTATCTGCCATTGAAGTGAATCTATTTCTTACCGAAAAACAAAAAGGAAACAAGAAACTAGGACATGATTCTGTCTCAAGTTTTTTGTTTCCTTTTTTATTTAAAGATTCTGTCGTTTATCTGGCACAAAAAGCGATGGAATCGTTTGTTGGATCCCTAATAAAACGATCATCGTCACAATCGCTGTGCTCAACCCGCTAGCACCATTCATTACGAAAGAAAAGAGCCAAGGATTCATCCCCCATAGTGCATAGGCTCCCCAGAAAACAACTCCCGCAATAAAATGCCAAAAATATCTGGAAAGTGCGCCAATCAATGCACCAAACACTATGTTTTTTCTGATTTGTTTCGTATTTCCATCTGCATAGCTTTTTTGGACATTTGAAGCCATGAGCCCTGCTGCACCTGCAAAAGTATAAGCAATCGGATACTCAATCAACACTTGAACGACACTTAAATAATAAACTTGTCCCAACGGAAAGTGTAAGATCCCCCAAATGAAACCTGCCAGCATCCCTGCCTTTGCCCCTCGTCTTAACGCAAAAAGAGTCAACGGAATCTGCCCCAATGAAATAGAAAAACTGCTGCCGATCTGGATTGGTATCAATGACAGCACCATCGCTAACGCTGCAACAATCGTTCCTTCTACCCAAACTCTATTTTTTCCCATAAAAAAACTTCCTCCTTTGAATAAAAAAGTCACAAAGGAGGAAGCAGCTTTCGAAAAATTTCAAACAGCTGTTTTTTCACAATTCCTACGCTCGCATAACCGAAACAGGTACGAAGGGTTTAGAAATAGATTCAATCTCAGCCCAATTGGACTCCCCTTTGTGAGTTTATTTATTATTTATTTTTTGTTTCAAATAATGGACTAACTGGTTTGTTTTCATGGATACGTTTGATTGCATCTCCCATTAGTCCGCCAACACTTACTTCATCGATTTTATCGATTTTACGATCTTCTGGAAGATAGATCGAGTCTGTGACAACTAGTCGCTCGATAGCTGAATCTTCTATTCTTTGTAAAGCAGGACCAGATAATACTGGATGGGTACATGAAGCATACACACTTGTTGCACCAGCTTCTTTCAAAGCATTGGCAGCCAATGTGATCGTACCTGCTGTATCGATCATATCGTCGATCAGTACACATGTTTTGCCTTTGACTTGTCCAATGATGTTCATTACTTCTGCAACATTTGCTTTTGGACGGCGTTTGTCGATGATCGCAATCGGAGATTTCAAAAATTCCGCTAATTTACGTGCTCGTGTAACGCCACCGTGGTCTGGTGAAACAACGACAACATCATCGCCTTTGATTCCTTTTTCCAAGAAATAATTAGCAATAAGTGGTGCACCCATCAAATGATCGACTGGAATATCAAAGAAACCTTGGATTTGGACTGCATGAAGGTCCAAAGTCAGCATTCTTGTTGCACCGGCTTTTTGGATCATGTTTGCTACTAATTTCGCTGTGATTGGTTCCCGTGCACGTGCTTTACGATCTTGACGCGCATAACCATAATAAGGCATGACTACGTTGATTGTTTTTGCACTTGCTCGTTTCAGTGCATCAATCATGATCAGCAACTCCATCAAGTTATCATTGACTGGGCTGCTCGTTGATTGGATAACATAGACATGCGATCCACGAATACTTTCTTCAATGTTTACTTGAATTTCTCCATCACTAAATTGAGTAACAGATGATTTTCCTAACTCGACACCGACTGCTGCTGCAATTTTCTCTGCTAATGGGCGATTGGAATTTAACGCAAAAATTTTTAATCTTGGGTCAAAGTAATGTTTTGACATGGGGACCTCCACTTTCTTTTTCACAACTCTAGAATTCTACCTAATAAATAGTAGTCATATTTTTTAAATAAATCAAGTGATTTTGCAAAAGTCTTAGTTTAGATAAGGGAGTTTTTTTGCATATCCTTCTTTATTGACTTGTCTTGCTCTCGCAATTGCCAGCGCATATTCTGGAATATTGTCTGTAATTGTTGACCCGGCAGCAATCGAACTGTTTTTAGCTACCTCGACAGGTCCGATGATATTTGTGCTAGAACCAATAAAGCTGTGGTCGCCGACAGTCGTATGATGCTTGTTCTTTCCATCATAGTTGACGAAGACAACACCACATCCGACATTGATCTCTTCTCCCAATGTAGCATCACCAACATAAGTCAAGTGACCGACTTTCGTTCCTTTGCCGATTTGAGCATTTTTCACTTCCACAAAGTTTCCGATATGGACGTTTTCGCCAATTTCAGCTTTTGGTCGCAAATGTGCATAAGGTCCCACATCTGCATGCTTCTTGACATGGCTGCTTTCAATGACTGAGTTTTCAATGACGACGTGATCCTCAATCCTACTGTCTACGATTTTTGAATGTGCCCCGATGACACAATCAGAACCGATGACTGTATTGCCTTGGATTTGTACACCTGCTTCGATCAATGTGTCTGGACCAATCTCTACGCCTGCATCGATGTATGTCGTTGCTGAATCGACAAAGCTTACGCCATTGACCATATGCATCTGGTTGATCCGCTTTCTCATGATCTCATTTGCTTTAGCTAACGCGATCCGATCATTGACTCCCATTGATTCTTCAAAATCATCTGTTTGATAAGCAGCAACTGTATTGCCTTCTTCTTTTAAGATTTCGATGATATCTGTCAGATAGTATTCACCTTGAGCATTGTTTGTTCCGACTTTGCTTAACGCATCGAACAAAGCTTCGTTGTCAAAACAGTATGTTCCTGTATTGATTTCTTGTACAAGTGCTTCTTCTGGTGTTGCGTCTTTTTGTTCCACGATTTTTTCTACGATCCCAACATGGTCACGAATGATCCGACCATATCCTGTTGGGTTTTCTGCTTGTGCCGTCAAGATCGTCGCACTTGCATTTTTTCCTTGGTGATATTCAAAAAGATTGTTCAGCGTTTCAGTAGTCAATAATGGTGTATCGCCACTGATAACTAACGTCGTTCCTTTTTTTCCTTCCAAGAAAGAAGCGGCTTGCAAAACAGCATGTCCTGTTCCCAATTGCTCCGCCTGTAACGCATATTTACTGCGCTCTCCTAGTTGTGCTTTGACTTGTTCTGCTCCGTGTCCAACGATGGTAATCACTTCATCTGGTTTCGTTTCACTGACCCGATTGATGATATGTTCTACCATAGGTTTACCAGAGACGGGATGTAAAACTTTATATAATTTTGACTTCATGCGGGTACCTTTCCCTGCCGCCAAAATAATTGCATAACGTGCGTCCAACTGCGTCACTCCTAAATATAGTTTGCTGATTTCAGTTTATCCCAGTATACCCATTTTTTCAACAAAACAAGTGATTTTCTTTCACCACGGTGTTCTTTGGATAAAAAAATAGATAGACCATAAAGGGCCTATCTATTGGGTAACCGGTGCTCT
>NZ_BJLL01000054.1:0-17185 GCF_007996925.1 Enterococcus sp. NBRC 3427
AATCTTTTTGTTTCAACAACTCTTTAATCTTATCAGATTCAGAAGAGAATGTCAACAACTTCTTTGTTTATTTTTTCTAAATGTCTTTATCGCTCATTAGCAGAGACTTGATTATCATACCATCTCGATCGTTATTTGTCAATAACTTTTTTGAAGTTTTTTTCGATAAAATCAAGCTTTATAAGCTTTCTCATCTAAGCGACTTCGTTATTATAACATGATATCAAAAGTGCGTCAACACTATTTTTTATAATTTTTAGCGACACCTTAAAGGAATCATTTAGAACAAATAATAATATAGCAATCTCTTTATAAAATTGCAATAGAAAATTTCCTATTTTTCTTCATTATTTTTAAAGACGAATATTAAAGTGTTTTTATTGTTTTTTGTTCACTTAAAAGCTATTTACGATTAATCAACGAATGTTATTCAATTTTATTGTTCGCTAGATTTCTTTATAATGACCATCCTAAATTTCTTATCTGCTTGTATTTGGCTTCTTCTTTCTTAATGGATAATATAAAAAAACAAGCAAAGCACATGCTTTACTTGTCTTCTGTTTTTGCGATAGGAATAAAAATTCTAAAGATAGTCCCTTGCCCAACTACGCTTTCTGCTAAGATACGACCTTTGTAGTTTTCAACCAATTGTTTTGCGATAGACAATCCCAGACCATTTCCGCCCTTCGTTCTAGCCCTCGCTTTATCCACACGATAAAAACGATTGAAGATCTTATTAAGGTCTTCTTTGGGTATTCCTTCACCAAAGTCCTGAATAGCAATCTCAAATTCATTCAGAGCAGAAGAAATAGAGATATGGACTTCTTTTCGTGTAGTTGAATATTTTACTGCGTTATCCAATATGATAATGATTAATTGCTCAAAGTGATTACGATAAATTTGCAGGGTCACTTCTTTTGTCAAATCATCATCTAAAGTAATCACATAGTCTGGGTATAATATCTTGAAATTATTATAAACTTGATAGGTGACTTCTTTTCCTTTAGTTGTTTCATTTGCATAATGGACATCTACTTGTTCTGCTCTTGATAAGTCTAGCATCTCTTGAACTAAGCTTTTCATGCGGCTGATTTCTTGCATGCTGGCGCTTAACGATTCTTCCAATATCTCAGGATCATCTTTCCCCCAACGATTTAGCAAACTAAGATGCCCTTCAATGATTGCTACAGGAGTTCTTAACTCATGAGAGACGTCTTCCACGAACTGCTCTTGTTGTTCGATATACAAACGCATGCGGTCAAGCATCTCATTGAATATTTCAGCTAAATCTGCCAATTCATCATTCGTGTCGATTTCAGGCATGTGGATATCTGATTGCGGATCTTTACGTATAGTATCCATTGTATCTCTGAGTACCTTTAGTGGTTTCAATAAGTAAGAAGATAAAAAGAAACCTAAAATACTACTTAAAATCAAAGAAACGACTTCTAAAACAATAAGAGTCAATAATAGCTTATTTCGGATATCATAGAAAGAAGATAATTCATAGAAGCTTTGCGCATAACCGATCTTTTCTCTTGTACCTTTAGAATATATAGGCTGTATAGATAAAAAGCCAGTTTTCCCTTCTAGTGTAACAATCGTTGGCACTTTACGTGTTGTTTGGATCAAGTTTCGACTGTTTTCGTGAGTTTTGAAAATCAAGTTCTCATCTAAATCATACACATAAAGATCCATCGAAGGCTGCCCTAGCTCAGCTATAAAGGAATCAATCTTCATTAAATTTCCTTCGACCAGTGAAGTATGATCTATGACCTCATCTCCGTCATTTGTTGCTTTCGTCAGATTACGATACGTATTCACTAATGTCAGTTCTTCATCCGAGTTAGCCAAACGAGAGGCTACTTCTGAAATCGTACGTTCTACATTGTTTCTTTCTTTTGCAACAATCAGGTTGATAGATGATTTATAGGTAATGACCGCAAAAATTGTAAATACGACGAATATGAAGAAAGAACTCGCAAAGGCCCACTTGATTGTCAAGGAGGGCCCTTTCAGTTCTCTTTTTTCCGATTTTTTCGGCTTTATCACGAGCGCATCACATAACCTGTTCCGCGGACAGTTTGGATATAGCTTTCCTCCCCTGGAACGTCAATTTTATTGCGAAGATAACGAATATATACATCCACTAAGTTTGTTTCAACTTCCGTTTCGTATCCCCATACTTTATTTAGTAAAACATCACGTGCTAATACCACGTTCACGTTTTCCATTAAAGTAAGTAGCAATTCGTATTCTCTTTTTGTTAGTTCAATTACTTCGTTTCCGCGACGTACGACACGGTTTTCTTTTTCGATAGTCAAATCACGATAAGTAATAGTGGTTTGTTTTGCCACATTTTTGTCACCTTCAATGTCGATTCGACGCAACAATGCCCGAAGACGCGCTAATAGTTCTTCGATAGCAAATGGTTTGACGATGTAGTCATCTGCTCCATGGTCAAGTCCTGATACACGATCGATTACAGAATCTCTTGCAGTCATCATAATGATTGGTGTATTTTTGACTTGGCGTACGCGTCTGCAGACTTCTAAACCGTTCAATTCTGGAAGCATCAGGTCCAATAATATGGCATCCCACTCATTATTTAATGCCGCATCTAAACCAGTACGACCGTTGTAATGGACTTCTGTGTTATACCCTTCATGCTTCAACTCTAGCTCGACAAATCGAGCTAAGTTCTTTTCATCTTCAATGATTAGAATATTACTCATTTATTATTTTATCCTTTCTATCTACTGGCTTTTTAAAAACTCTATCATTATACCGATAATCTGCTTAAAAATCTATAGTCATTTTATCATGAATAGCAGTTTTAAAAAAGAGCTGAAGTCTACTCATAACAATTGACTTCAGCTCTTTCGTCCTCTTTTTATTTTCTCATTTTCTAACAGCCGAAAGACTATTATTCTTCATGGTACCATGAGTAATGGAAGATTCCTTCTTTGTCGACACGTTCATATGTGTGTGCGCCAAAGTAATCGCGTTGGGCTTGGATTATATTTGCAGGCAGACGTTCTGCTCTGTATGAATCGAAGTAAGCGATGGCTGATGAGAAAGTTGGTACAGGTACGCCAGCTTGGACAGCCAAGGCAACGACGTCTCGGACTGATTGCTGATATTTTTTCGTGATTTCAACGAAATAATCATCTAGCAATAAATTTTCTATCTCAGGATTTTTGTCATAAGCATCCGTGATTTTTTGCAAGAATCGAGCTCGGATGATACATCCAGCACGCCAGATTTTTGCGATTTCGCCAAATGGCAAATCCCAATCAAATTCTTTTGAAGCGACACGTAATTGAGCAAATCCTTGGGCATAACTCATGATTTTACTGAAATACAACGCTTCTCGGATTTTTTCGACCAATTCTTTTTTGTCTCCTGTGAACTCAAAATCGTTCGTACGAGACAAAATTTTACTTGCTTGTACGCGTTCTTCTTTATAAGCAGAAATGTAACGGGCAAATACAGATTCAGTAATCAATGGAAGTGGCACGCCTAAGTCAAGCGCACTTTGGCTTGTCCATTTACCTGTTCCTTTATTTCCAGCTGCATCAAGGATCACATCTACGACTGGTTTACCTGTACCTTCATCGTCTTTTCGAGTCAGAATGTCAGCTGTGATTTCGATCAGGTAGCTGTCTAATTCGCCTTGATTCCATTCTTTAAAGATATCAGCCATTTCTTCTACTGAAAGGTCTAAAATATTCTTCATCAAGTCATAAGATTCAGCAATCAGTTGCATATCTCCATACTCAATACCGTTGTGTACCATTTTCACATAGTGTCCGGCTCCATTTGGGCCAATATAGGTGACACATGGTGCTCCGTCTTCTGCTTTTGCAGAAATTTGCTCTAAGATTGGTGCAACTAGCTCATACGCTTCTTTTTGTCCACCAGGCATGATTGAAGGTCCTTTTAAAGCTCCTTCTTCACCACCGGAAACGCCTGTACCGATAAAGTTAATACCAGAGTTGGCTAATTCTTCATTACGACGCATCGTATCTTTAAAGAATGTATTTCCTCCGTCAATCAGAATATCGCCTTTATCAAGGTGAGGAAGCAACTCTTGGATTGTTGCATCTGTTGCCGGTCCTGCTTTGACCATCAGAAGAATCCGACGTGGTTTTTCGATTGATTGTACAAATTCTTCGATTGTGTACGTTGCTTTGAAATTTTTATCTGGGTGTTCTTCTACTACAGCGGTTGTTTTAGCCCCTGTACGGTTGAATAAGGCCACTGAATAGCCGCGGCTTTCTATATTCAAGGCTAGATTTTTACCCATAACGGCCATACCGACAACGCCGATTTGTTGTTTTGACATATGAACTCCTCCTACATACGGGATTTCTCCCTAATCTCTTACATTATAGCTTAACACGGCTACATTGCAAACTAAAGAACAACATATTTTTTATTTACCGCTTATAAAAAAAATAAACCTCAAGGCTCCATGGTTAGCCTTGAGGTTTTACATTTTCTAATTAAAATGTATTAAGCTTCTTTTGACATTACGTCCTTACCATCATAGTAACCACAATTTGCACATACGTGATGGCTTTTTTTCATTTCACCACAGTTTGGACATTCGTTTAATCCTTTGATTGTCAACTTGTAGTGTGTACGACGTTTTGCTTTTTTAGCTTTTGATGTTCTTCTAGCTGGTACTGCCATTTTGCTACACCTCCTTGTAAAGTCTTGCACCTATAATAGATACAATATATTCCAATCTTACTTGTTATCGTCGTTTTTTGATTCAGAATCAAAAAGTTCAGATAGTTTTGCAAGACGAGGATCAATTTTATTCTCGGCTTCTTCCATTTTTCTGCGTTGGTATTCTTCTTCGGAAACAACTTCCCAATCATTGCCTTTTGGAAGTTCTGTTGCTGCTTCCTCTTCTTTTGTCAATACCCGCATCGGAATCGCCAATAAGATGTTGTCTTCAATTGACTCTGCTAAATTCAATAACGGACCTTCAATCAGCAAAATCTCATCTGCAGACATTTGCTCATCTCTGCTTTGGAATTGTTCTTCTGTCATGAATACTTCGTCTACAGAAAAATCCATCGGCAGTTCAACAGGTTCTAGCGAACGTGTTGAAGGAACTGTCAAAGTCGTCTGCACAGTGTAATGAACGATATAGCCTTTCTTATCAACTGAGACCAAACCTTCGACTTCCACTGGCGCAACATCAAGTATTAAATTGTCTCGCTTCATGAGAGCGGCTTTCAAGTCGAGCGTCTCATGAAAAGTTAACGGTGTCTCCTGGTATTTTCTCAATTCCAATAAAGACCATTTCATTTTTCATCACTCCTAAGCAACAAAAGCAATTATACAGGGCAAAAACCATGTTGTCAATGAAATTTTCTTGACACCTTGCAGTTCATAAAAAAACAGAAATATCTTTAACAGAAAGCCTCTGTTTGCTATCATCTTCAGAATCATTTACAATAATCATTATTCTATCAAAGGAGCGGATGATCTTTATGAACACGAAAGATATTGAATACTATGTCCAAATCGTCAAACAAAAAAACTTTACGAAAGTGGCTAATTATTTCCGTGTGAGCCAACCTACTATTACATATGCATTACAACGTCTTGAAAAAGAGTTTGACGCCATACTTATCACAAGAGATCGTTCGCATCACGAATTAATCGTCACACCTTCTGGAAAGCAGCTGTTTCTCCATGCACAAACTATTCTCCAAGAGATTTCTACTGCAAGGGCTGAAATCACTCAGTTACAAAAGAAAAAGCTGCGTTTTGGCATGCCGCCTATTATCGGCAATGAGTACTTTCCAAAACTGTCAGGTTACTTTATCAAGCATGAATTGATGAATCAGATTGAAATCACCGATGGAGGCTCTCGGGACTTATATGGAATGATCCGTCAAGGGAGGATCGATTTAGCCGTATTAGGCTCAACACAGCCAATCGTAGATCAATATTTAGAAACAGAATTACTTTTGGATAAACGTTTCATGATCGTCGTTCCGCCTACTCACCCTCTTGCCCAGCAGAAGGCGGTCTCTTTCAAAGATATATCAGATGAACAGTTTGTGTTATTGAACGAACATTATGTCCACCCAGCAGCATTCACTAAACTTTCTAAACAAACACATACTCAACCAAAAGTTGTTTATCAAAGCAATGATTTGACGATTTTAAAGAGTATGATCCGTGAAAATGTTGGTATCGGTTTTTTGGCAGAGATTGCTGTCCATCCTGAAGATCATTTAGTTTGCCTCCCACTTTCAGACGAAGTTCAGCCTCGCTTCTTGATTTCATTGGCAAAACGAACACAACAGCTTGTCACACCGCTTCAAGAACAAGTAGTCCAAGTCATCCATGAATTCGTTACAGCACAAAAAAACAGCTCTTCGTAAATGAAGAGCTGTTTTTATTTTGTATTAAGCTAAATTAGATAGCTGTTGTTTCGCCACGGTAAACGATGCCGCGACGTGAATCAACAGTAATCAATTCGCCATCAGTAATTGTTGTTGCGCCTTTAGCACCAACAATTACAGGAATATCTTGTGCAATTCCTACAACTGCAGCGTGAGAAGTCAATCCGCCTTCTTCAACGATAACAGCAGCTGCTTTTTCGATTGCAGGCATGTATTCTTTGTCAGTTGATGGTACAACTAGAACCATTCCGTCTTTTGCTTTTTTTACAGCTTCTTCAGCAGATGAAGCAATAACCGCATTTGCAACGACAGATTTTTGTCCAACGCCTTGAGCTTCTAATAATTTAGAACCAATCATTTGAATTTTCATCACGTTAGTTGTTCCGCGTTCGCCAACTGGTACACCAGCAGTGATCAAGATTAAATCGCCTTCTGATGCGAAACCTAATTCAACAGCTTTTTTAGCTGCTAGTTCAAACATTTCATCAGTTGTTGATGGTTTTTCAGCAACTGTTGGGTAAACACCCCAGTTTAACATCAAACCGCGTTTTGTGCGTTCGTCAAAAGTAACAGCCAAGATATCTGCATCTGGGCGATATTTTGAAATCATTTTTGCAGTGTAGCCTGATTCAGTTGCAGCAACGATTGTTTTGACGCCTAGATTTTTTGCAGCACGAGCCACAGATAAACCGATTGTTTCAGTTACATCTGTTTTATCGAATTCGTTCAATTGGAATGTACCTAATTCTGATAATGCATTTTCAGCTTCTTGGTCGATACGTGCCATTGTTGAAACAGCTTCAACTGGGTAGTCTCCGTTTGCAGATTCACCAGATAACATTGTTGCATCTGTTCCGTCAAATACAGCATTGGCAACGTCAGAAGCTTCCGCACGTGTTGGACGTGGGTTTTCTTGCATTGATTCTAACATTTGTGTAGCAGTGATAACTGGGATACCAGCAGCGTTACATTTTTTGATGATACGTTTTTGAACCATTGGTACTAGTTCAGCTGGGATTTCCACACCCATATCTCCACGGGCAATCATAACACCGTCAGAAACTTTGATGATTTCGTCAATGTTGTCGATACCTTCTTGAGATTCGATTTTAGGGAAGATTTGAACATGAGTCATGTCTTTTTCTTCTAAAATTTCGCGAATATCTAGAACGTCTTGTGCTTTACGTACAAAACTTGCAGCGATAAAGTCGATATCGTTGTCTAAACCAAAACGAATATCGTCAGCATCTTTTGGAGTAATACCTGGCAAACTGATAGAAACGCCTGGTGCATTTACCCCTTTACGTGATCCTAGCATACCTGCATTTTTAACTTCTACGACTAATTCACGGTTTGCTTCGTCTTTTTCAATGATTTCCATGTCGATCAAGCCATCATCGAATAAAACGTGTCCGCCTACGTGAACATCGTCAAATAATCCTGGGTAAGTAACCGCGATTTTTTCTTTTGAACCTACATGTTCAGGATCCATAGAGATGCGTGTTTGATCTCCTACTTCAAATTTGATGTATCCTGCACGACCAAAATCAGCTTCTGTTGTGCCTTGAACAGTTGTACGGATTTCAGCTCCTTTTGTATCTAAAAGAATACCGACATCTTTTCCTGTCTTTTTAACTGCTTCACGGACCATAGTCATACGTGATAATTGTTCTTCATGGTCACCATGAGAAAAGTTAAAGCGGAAGACATTTGCCCCAGATTCAATCAATTGAGAAATAATTTCTACTGAGTTACTTGCTGGTCCTAATGTACTAACGATTTTGGTTTTTTTCATTTAAAAAACTCTCCCATTCAATTTTGTTTATTTAAAGCTGTACACAGCTTAAATAGCTTGGTTTCTTTCACTCTTAAAATGAAAGTGAATTATTTAGATCATATAATGATAAGTCTGGTTTATGCTTGTTGTTTTCTAGTGTATCAATGATGTCAGCTGCAACGATTTCGTTGTCATGGATACCGACACATAATCCACCTTTTCCTTCTTGAAGCAATTCGACAGCGTAAGCACCGAATTTACTTGCTAAGACGCGGTCGCGTGCGCTTGGTGCTCCACCACGGACAACGTGTCCCAAGATAGATACACGTGTATGATAGTCGCCAAATTCTGAAAGTTTTTCAGCGAATTCATTTCCGCCCATTACACCTTCAGCCAAGATGATCAAGCAATGTTTCTTCCCACGATCACGGCCTTCTTGGATTTTTTTAGCAACTGAAGCCATATCAAAATCATGTTCTGGGATGATGATTTCATCTGCTCCGCCAGCTACACCTGACCATAAAGCGATGTCACCTGCATTGCGTCCCATTACTTCGATAACGAATGTACGAACATGAGAAGTCGCAGTGTCACGAATACGGTCAATTGATTCTAGCACTGTATTGATTGCTGTATCAAAACCGATCGTGAAGTCAGTACCAGGAATATCATTATCGATTGTTCCAGGAATACCTACTGCTGGGAATCCACGTTTTGTCAAAGCCATTGCGCCATGATAAGAACCGTCTCCTCCGATAACCACTAGACCTTCGATCCCGAATTTTTTCAATTGTTCGATTCCTTTTAATTGACCTTCTTCAGTTGCAAATTCTGGATAACGTGCAGAATACAAGAATGTACCACCACGTTGGATCTTGTCACCTACATCTGCCACATCAAGACGACGAATATCTCCAGCAACTAAACCGGCAAACCCATAATTGATCCCGTATACTTCCAGTCCTTCGTAAATACCTTTACGAACAACGGCACGAACAGCTGCATTCATTCCAGGTGCGTCTCCGCCACTGGTCAAAATTCCGATGCGTTTCATAATAAACATTCACCTCATTAAAATACTTTATCCTAAGTATAACTTAGGTTTACAACCATTTTTGCGTTAACCACGACTAACATTCTAACATTATTTTTCTCGCTTGTCTTGATTTACGGATAAAAAAATGAAAAAAAATGAAAGCAAGTAGTATTTTTTACCGTAAGTTATTTGAAAACCACATTATCTTCGCCAAGTAGAGAAACAAGTTGCCCCTTTATACTCTTGCTGTCATCCACCCAATAAGCATCTGACAGAACAACTTTTCGTTGTGTTTTTTCGTGGTACATAATTACTGGAATATATCCTGGGTGTTTCTGAAAAATCCCTTGTAATTGTTTCATTATCTCAGGGTCTTCCCGTTCTTCTGTAATACGCAAATAGCACGTTTGTGAAGGATACTGTGTTTCTAACTGACGAGGATCAGCAAAGCTTTCTCCAATCAATTGTAGTTCCTGGTTATATTTGCTGATTTCGCTACGCCCTTGAACAAAGATCACTTGATCAACTGCAAACAGGTTACGATATTTTCGATAAAGAGTTGGAAAAACCGTGACAGAAATTTCTCCGCTACTATCGGTTCCTTCCACGAAGGCCATCAGTTCGCCTTTTTTTGTCCGAATCTCTCTAACTTCCTTTATCATCAATAGTAAATTGACTGGTTGATTAGGAACGATATCTGTAATCAGCTGAACCTGTTTAGCTAAACGAAGCCGGTCAAACCCTTCTGCAGGATGCCCTGACAAATAAACACCTAAGTATTCCTCTTCCAGCTTCAGTCGTTCTTCTAGTGTATAGTCAGCAACTTCTTCTTCTTTTAATGCCATGATTCCTAGCAAATCTAGACTGCCACCACTGTAAACGATATTTTGGATTTTCCCTTCGAGATCAAGCATCAATTGTTTCCTGTTAGGAGATAATTCATCAAAAACGCCTACTGCTGTCAGTGATTGCAGTAACTCTAATTTCAGCCACCGCTTATCGATCCGTATGAGGAATTGATCTACTGACTTGAACGGGCCATTTTGTTTTCTTTCATTCAATACATCTTCTACAAAATCACGTCGGATGCCTTTTATCGCTGTCAGCCCGAATCTGATTTCTTCCTTATTGACCAACTCAAAACTATAATTGCTTTGATTGATGGATGGTGAAGAAAGTTTGAGTTTATTTTTACGTGCTTCTGCAATATATTCTTTCAATTTCGTTGTGTTATGCCGAACAGAATTCATTAGACTAGTGAAGAAAGCCCCTGGATGATGAGCCTTTAGATATGCCATTTGGAATCCCACGAAGGAATAAGCAAATGCATGCGACCGATTGAATCCATAGTTTGCAAATTTTTCAATATATTCATATACAGTCACTGCTGTTTTTTCCGAATATCCTTGTTGTAATGCTCCTGATACAAAATGCGACTTTTCTTCATCTAATACGTCTTTTTTCTTTTTACTAACTGCCCGCCTCAAAATATCTGACTGTCCTAATGTAAATCCAGCCATAGTCGAGGCGATCTGCATGATTTGTTCCTGATAGACAATCACCCCGTATGTGTTTTTCAAAATCGGGATCAGTGAATCATCGGGGTAGCGAATGGCTTCTTTTCCTTTTTTTCTGGCAATGAAGGTGTCGATATTTTGCATAGGACCTGGACGATACAACGCATTGACTGCGGCAATATCTTCGATGTTTTCTGGTCCTAATCTTCGTAAAACGTTTCGAATACCAGCAGATTCAAATTGAAATACTCCTGAAGTTTCGCCTCGTTGAAACAAGAGTAGCGTTTTTGCATCATTTAATGGAATCTCTTTTAATCGGATTTCCTGCCCTTCTACTCGCTTAACAGCCTTTAAAGTAAAATCAATAATCGATAAATTGCGTAGTCCTAGAAAGTCCATTTTCAAAAGACCGATGGCTTCTACCTCATTCATCGTATATTGGGTCAGAAAAGCTTCATCAGAACCGCGTTGGAGCGGTACTAATTCAAGTAGATTTCTATCGCTGATAACTACCCCTGCTGCGTGAGTCGAAACGTGTCTTGGCAATCCTTCTAAAATCACTGCGGTTTTGAATAAAAGTTGGTTTTTTTCGCTTGCCTGAACTAATTCTACTAGTTGACGCGATGTTTTGTAGGCTTGGGTCAATGTGATTTTCAGCTGGTTTGGTATTGCTTTTGACCAGCGGTTTGCTTCACTTTGTGACAGACCAAACACTCTAGCCGCATCTCTAAGAACCATTTTTGCAGCCATTGTACCAAATGTCGCGATTTGCGCCATGTGATATTGTCCATACTTTTCTCGAACATAATTCAATACTTCCTCACGTCGGTTGTCAGGAATATCCAAATCAATATCCGGCATCGTAAAACGTTCAGGATTTAAAAATCGTTCGAATAGCAAGTCATACTCTAATGGATCCACATCTGTGATTTCTAACACATAGGCTACTAATGAACCAGCAGCAGAACCACGGCCTGCACCGGTAACGATTTTATTTCTATGAGCAAAAGCCATTACATCCCATACGATCAGGAAATAATCATCGAATCCCATTTGATGGATGACAGATAACTCATAGTCCAAACGTTCTCGGTACTCCTTTGTATAATCAACGATCCGATGTTCCACTTGCGAGTAGCATAGCTCTCTTAAATATTCTCCAGCTTGTTTTCCTTGAGGGACGGGATAATGCGGGAGTAATTTCTGATGAAACTGAAATTCAAATGAAATCGATTCGGCCAAGCGCTGAGCACCTATTACAGCTTGTGAAAGACCTGCTTCTTCGAATCGTTTGATCATTTCTTGTTCTGAAAGCAGGTAACCATTTGCTGGTGGTAAAGGTGCAGATAAGCTTTCTAAAGGCATCTGACTTCCCTCTTTGATATGCTTCATCACTTCAAGCGCAAAAAGGTCTTCTTGCTGTAAACTAGCGATTGGATGCAATGCACAAAGCGGATAATTTTCTTTTGTCACATACTGATACCATTCAGGCAATTGATCAGGCGTGTTTTCTGACAATCCGATATAAAAATCTTTAGTAAAAACATTTTCAAGCAAAAACTGCCAATGACTGAAAAAATGTTCCTCTTTATTGAAAGCCTCAGAAACAGAATGATTTGCCGGAACGACAAACACTAGATGGTCGGTTTCTATCATATCATCAAGTGCCATTTTTTCTTGGATCATTTTTCGACTGGAAAGTTTCATCAGCTGCTGATAACCTGTCTCATCTTTTGCGTACGCAAGCAAACCATAATTTTTTTCTTCATAAGTATAACTAAGATGTAATCCAATGATTGGCTGTATTCCTTCTTCTACACAAATACGATAAAATTCAGGTGCACCGTATAAGACATCTTTATCCGTTATGGCTAATGAAGTGTAGCCTTGTTTTTTTGCTTCTTGTACATATTCTCGAATACGGATCGTACTTTGTAAAAGAGAATAAGAAGTAATTGTATAAAGTTGTGGGAAAAACATCTTGCATTCCGCCTTTTTTTTCGTTAAAATTCACTAGCGTTAAAAGGTCTGATCCTTTTACTTTCATTAAATAACAAGTGCTGAAGTTCATTGTTCTACTTCATTTGCTTGCTTCTAGTCTGTAGGAATGAGTTCTTTCACAAGAACTCGAATTTTATTGAGATTTAGTCTCGTTTCTTTACATTCAAAGAAAATCTGGTAAAATTAAGATAGAAAAGAGGTGTTCTTTATGCGATATATCGTTACATTATTCTGGGCTGTCGTTCTAGGTCAAGTAGTCGGTTATATTGGTGCTGCATTAACAAGCGGAACATATGATTTTACTTTGACAACAATCATTTCATTAATTGCGGGTGTCATTATCCTTTTGATTGGTGCAGTTGCGCCAAGAAAAGAAACCTCTGCCCATTCGTAAAAAACCAGCCAAGAGCTTGAGATATCTCAAGCTCTTTTTTATTTCCAATTATCACCACTATTATAATCTACTGCGAAGAACTTTACGAAAATTGAATAGAGAAAGAAGAATATTTGACAGGACGAATAAACTTGTCACAATAAAAACAGCACTGTAATTATAAGCATGCGCAACTGTCGACCCCAGCATGGGTCCTAGAACCTGTCCAAAGTTACTGAACATCTGATTATAGCTATAGATTCGGCTGACCCCTTCTTGTGGCGTGATCTTACTGATCAGTGTATTGACAGAAGGCATCAGAGCACCAGTTGAAAAGCCTAAAATAAAACGAAGTATACCTAATTGGAGTGGTGTCGTGACAAACGCCATGGGCAAATAACAGCAAAATGATAAGATGAGTCCTCCAATTAAAACTTTTTGATTCCCAATCTTATCCCCTAGTTTTCCTAGTTTTGGTGAAGAAAAGACTGCGGAAACACCAGCTATCGAAACAATCAAGCCGCTGACAAACAGGATATTTTCTGTACTTCCGCTCAATTCACGAATATATAAGGTCAAAATAGGGCTGATCGTAGTGATCCCTATCTGTAAAATCAAGGTCGTGATGAAGAGACCAATCAAAATAGAGAGATGATCCATTTTTGAAAAAATTTCTTTGGTGCTTATCAGATCTTTTTTCTCGATTGGATGGAAATCTTCTTTGACTAAGAAGATGGTCAGCACCGTTGTGATCATCAACAAAGCCCCTGTGATCAAGAATACATTTTCCATACCAAACCACTGAGCCAATGCACCGCCCATTGAAGGTCCGATCAGATTCCCCGCAATCGCTCCGGTGGATAATGTTCCTAATGCCCATCCGCTCTTTTCTCTAGGCGCTTGTGAAGCAATCATTGCTGTTGCATTTGGAATATACCCAGACAAAATCCCGTTCCAAAAACGCATGATCAAAAGCCAATACGCGTTCGGCACAAAAGCTAAAGAACCCATCGTCAACGTCATCCCAGCTGCTGCACGGATCATCATGAGTTTTCGGCCTTTTCGATCAGCTAGATTTCCCCAGATTGGTGCAACCACGGCAGATGCAAAAGCAGTAACAGAGATTGCTAATCCCGAAAACAATTCGATTTGATCTTTTGGTGTTCCTAGTTGCTCAACATAAACTGGTATGAATGGCATAACTAAACTAATACTTGCACCAGTGAAAAAACAGCCAATCCACGCAATCACTAAATTTTTTCTCCAATTAATCTCCATCTATCATCCCTCTTTCGTCTCTTTTATCATACCTATTTTCGAATAAACAAGCAACGATAAGAGAAAAATCCCGCAAAGATCATTTTATATGTAACGTTCTTTTTATGTAAAACAAAAAGAGACCAGAACAAATGCTGTTCCAATCCCTTCTCTTTATTTAAATCGTTGCTAGAATGATGAAGTTGATGATGAATAAAATATCAACAATCCACAAAGCAACAGAAACTTCATTGAATTTTCCTTTGATTACTTTGACAATTGTATAGAAAATAAATCCTGCTGCAATCCCATAGGAAATGCTATAGCACAATCCCATAAAGATTGATGCAAAGAAGGCTGGTAAAGCTTCTTCCATATCTAGCCATTTGATGTCTGCAAAAGAAGCCATCATCATTACTCCGACCAAAATCAGTGCTGGCGCAGTTGCTTGATTTGGTACAATGGCGATCAGCGGGGAGAACAGACTACTTAATGCGAATAGCACTGCCACTACTACTGAAGTCAAACCAGTACGTCCACCGGCTCCGATTCCAGCTGCAGATTCGACATAAGTTGTTGTATTTGATGTACCAAAGATAGCACCTACGGAAGTAGCGATTGCATCGGCAAATAGCGCTTTATCCATTTTTGTTTTGAACCCGCGACCATCTTCCAATGCGATCTCGTCCTCTTTTGAGAAAATACCTGTGCGGCGTCCTGTACCGATAAATGTTCCGATCGTATCAAATGTATCAGATAAACTGAATGCGATGATCGTCATCAATACTTGAGGGATCTTGGAAGAATCACTGAATAAAGATTGCATTCCTTCAGAACCAAATGCTGCACCGAACGTTGTTCCTAATTCTTTAAATGAATTGCCTAACGAATTCGTTTGCCAATCAATGGAACTTAAATCAACAACACCCATAAAAATCCCAAGGACTGTGGTCGCTACGATACCGATAAGAATAGCACCACGGACATTTTTTACAACTAAAATGGCTGTCAGTACCAGACCAATCACGGCTAACAAGATAGGTGCGTTGTCAAAGTTGGCTAACGCGGGAACGATTCCGCCATTTATCGTAACATTTGTTGCTTTTCCACCTTCAACGACAGAACTCGAAATAGCAGATTGGTCTGCTGAAAAAGATAAGAATCCTGCATTTTTGATCCCGACATACGCAACGAAAATACCGATCCCGCCACCAATCGCATGTTGAAGACTTTCAGGAATCGCCCGAATGATCATCTTTCGGATGTTTGTAACAGTAATAAAAATATTGATTAATCCGCAAATAAAAACCATTGCCAAAGCTTGTTGCCAAGAATAGCCAAGCCCGAAAACGACCGTAAAAGTGAAAAATGCGTTCAATCCCATACCAGGTGCCTGAGCATATGGTACATTCGCGAACAATCCCATGACTAGCGTACCAATGATTGATGCAATGATTGTGGCTAGAAATACTGCTTGGAACGGCATACCTGATGCTGATAAAATCGTCGGATTTACGAATAAGATATAACTCATGGCAAAGAATGTCGTTACTCCCGCCATTATTTCAGTTGATACATTTGTATTGTTTTTCTTTAAACCGAAAAACTTTTCCATAAAAAGTTCCACTCCCTGAATTTTTTTCTGATGGAAAACTATAATAATAAAAAATATGCAAATACGGCAAATCCATCGAACAATTTCAAATTATATAGACGTTTCATTCGTTTTTCAACGTTTTTTTAACAAAAAAACCGAAAACAATACTTAATGTTCGTTTTTAGATCGTATTCATACATTTACATAGCCATAACTGTATTTTTTGTTAGGAATAACTGATTGCTCTTGTTAATTACCTAAAATATGCTAGACTAAAACAAATGCTAGTTGAGGAAGGAAGGACCTTTATTGAATAAAAAATTAATTGCCATCGATCTGGACGGAACGACCCTCAATCAAGATTCGATGATTACCTCTAAAACAAAAGAAACCCTGAAAAAAGCAATCAATGCTGGTCATCATGTCAGTATCGCTACTGGACGCCCATTTCGAATGAGCCATCAATTTTACCAACAATTAGAGTTAACAACACCGATGGTTAATTTTAACGGCGCATTGGTGCATATCCCTAATCAACATTGGGATGGCGAAAGAGAAACGTTGATTAATCGTGAAATTGCTTTTGAAATCTTATCGCAAAAAAAACAGTTGAATCTAGACTTTATCGCTGCTGAAAATCGGGATACTTTTTTTATCGACAGCTTTGACTTCTTTGATGAAAAAATTTTTGCTTCTTCACGTCCTGGAGAAAAAAACTTGCTTTCTCCTAAAAATCTAACGACAAATCCTACATCTTTGCTTGTCCGAACAGACAAGCGTTTTGCAGAAGCTGTATCTGCTGAATTAACACGTCAATTTGGCAGTTATGTGGATGTTCGTACATGGGGCGGTCCCACGGCGATCTTAGAGATTGTTTCAAAAGGAATCCAAAAAGCAAAAGGTGTGCAAGAGATTGCTAACTACTTATCTATCGATCAACAAGACGTGATTGCTTTTGGTGATGAGCATAACGATTTGGAACTGCTGGATTATGCAGGCTAGGGAGTGGCTATGGCTAATGGTACTGATCAGCTCAAAGGCATCGCAAATGATGTCACTCCTTTGAGTAATCAAGAAGACGGTTTAGCTGTTTACCTGGAAAAATTACTTAAACTACAATAGAGAATTAGATTCCACAAAAAAAAGGTTGTGACAATTTTTGTCACAACCTTTTTTGCCGAGTAAACGGTGCT
>NZ_BJLL01000055.1:0-16883 GCF_007996925.1 Enterococcus sp. NBRC 3427
ATGCGGATGCTGACGCGGATGCCGATGCGGATGCGGATGCTGATTCTGACGCGGATGCTGATGCCGACGCCGATGCAGATGCTGACGCCGACGCCGATGCTGATGCCGACGCTGACGCTAATCATCCAATGGGAGACATGCATTCTCATGATCAAGATCCAGGGCAGATGCCAATAAGACATGGTCATTCAAATACACCAAAACCAAGTACTACAGGTGGTTCTACACCGAAATCCTTGCCAAAAACTGCTGAGACACTTCATAGTTCACTTTCTTGGTTAGGAGCAGCTCTGTCTACACTATCTGGTTTAGGAATTTGGAAAATCAAAAAAAATAAAAAAACAGATAACAATGAATAATTAAGAAAGAAGCCGTTGCGGCAAGCAGTTCCGTATCTATGCTTTTTTGATAAAAACGGATGTTCAGATTTTGTTTGCCGCAACTTCTTTTTAATATGAGGTGATTGAGTGCTAGTTAAGACAAAAGAAAGCTATTTGCCAGCAATCAAAGAAATGATAGAAACAATTGAAACAAATGTATCAAAACAATTGATGATCGTCTCTACAGGAGATTTTACGAATAGAGGAAAGATCTTTGAATTCTACGGCAGTAATTTTGATACGATTTGGCGGAATTTTTTGACAGCTTACCATGTCAATAAGCTGGATCAGGCGACTTATTTAAGAATCGATATTGCTATTGAAGAAGAAAAAACCAACTATGAGCAGTTTATACAGCACTTAAAAAAAATCAGAAGAAATAATTACATTGATTTCAATGTAAGAATTGATGGGCTAAGAAAAAGAAGTTTCTTAAAAGAAGAACTGGTAGCAAATGCGATCATCAAACCTAGTAAAACACATAAAGTTGGGAAGAATCTTCCTGATTTAAGAATCGACGCTCAAAATTACCGCAGTTATGTGAAACGCAAGTATGGTCGTGAAGAGACAGATCTCAGTTACTTGGAGCGTTCTGCGTTCTATTACTTTAAAACAAAATCTTTTTATTTTGAAGACGGTCATATTTATCCTTTGCAAGATTACGGTAATGGAAATTGCTTACGGGAAGTTTCATATGAAAATTTATCAGAAATAACAGATCTAGTGATCGAAAAAGGAAGTATATATCTACAAAACCAGCTAACTGCTACAGGGAAATTTATTTACGGATATTATCCTTGTTATAATCAGCTGCTTAAAGGTTACAATTCCGTGAGACACTTTTCGTCTTTATATGCGCTAGCCGAAGCAGCAGAATACTTTTCAGATGAAAAAATGCTCTCAGAGGTTGAAAAGGGTTTAGATTGGGGGATTGAAAATCTGACTTCGGAGACTGACGGTTATTTTTTAATCAAGGATTATTTAAACACAGAGATTGAATATAAGCTAGGAGCACAGGCTACAGCAATCTTAGCTTTTTCAAAATACATCGAACAAACAGGTGACGAACAATACGTTCCAATCCTAAATCGTCTGATAGAAACTGTTTCCGCTAAATTTTTAACAAATGAGCATCGAACGATTCATGTACTTAATGCACAACTAGAAACGAAAGAAAAATTTCGGATCATTTATTATGATGGTGAAATTTTATTCTCTTTGCTTCGAGCATATGAGATTTTAGGCAATAAAGAAGTTTTTGCTATATGTCAAGGTTTGATGGACCAGTTCGTAGCGAACGACTATCAAAAATATCATGATCATTGGTTAAGTTATGCGACCAATGAAATGCTGAAACATAGCCAGACAGAAGAATATTATCGCTTCGGTATAAAAAATGCGTTAGATAATATCGACTTTATTGATAAAAGAGATACTGCTTATCCTACGATGCTGGAATTGCTTGTCGCTGCTTCAAAAATGATGAGAAAATTGGAGTTCAGCACGTGGAGAAAAACGATCTTTGCTGAAGAAACTGACTTCTATAAGGTAAAAGAAAGAATAAATACAGTAATGAGAAAAAGGGTGAGACATGAAATCACTACTGGGGTCATGTTCCCTGAATTTGCTCAATTCTTCAAAGAACCAGAAATAATAAAATATGGCTTTTTTGCACGTCATGATCGTTTTCGTATGAGGATCGATGATGCAGAGCATTTTTTATCAGGATTGATTAACTATCGAATGTATGATCAAAAGAAGGAGTGAGAAGAATGGTTGGATTCATTCGCTTTGCTGCATTAGCTGCATTTGGTGTTTTCTATTTAGGGCTTAAAATACGTCGGAAAAATGATCAAAAAAATAATCTGAAAGAATCAGATTTAAGTCAATATAAGAAAAATGAAGAAGGGTTGTATCCTTGGGAAGTGGATCAAGATGATTCTCCGAAAAGGATCGAACCGAATGCCTCCAGATATGTAAACCAAGCAAGGCCAAGAAGAGGCAGGTGGTAAGCCATATAGAAAAAACAAGAAAAACAGGAGGAGAGTTATGACTTCTATACATTCATTATTAGTTGATATGGATGGCCATTATTTAAAGAAATATGGAGATTTAGATAGAAATATCCAAGATGTTGAATATTTCTCAGGCCACTTAAAACGAAACATGGATTATTCTGATACGATGTTTGTTTGTGTTTCGCCAGAAAGAAGGAGTTACGTCAATCGAAAGGTCGTGAGATGGCGAGATGGAAATGAACAAATCATCGGAAAAGAAAATTGGTTTGGTGTGATCGTCACTGAAAAACCAATCATGGATCCGTCAGTGACGACACCACAGTTCATCGTAGAAGATAGTTGGAAATTTTTATTGGAATTATCCGCGAAATTGCGGTCCTGTTTTGTAAATCCGGTTGTTGCGATTACCGGGTCAGCAGGGAAGACTTCTACGCGAATGATGATCACTCATTTGCTTCAAGAAGATAAAGTTTTGGAAAACAGGGGAAACCACAACGTTCGGTTTGCTGTTCCTTTATACATGAGTAAATTACTTTCTAATCCTGATGTCTTGAATCTTGAAGTTTCTGTCAATGCTTTGAATTCATATGATACAGGGTCGATGTCTAATTTGATACAACCAGATATTGCTATTGTGACTTCAATTGGAGAAGCACATCTTAGTTCTTTAAAAGATACAAAAGGAGTAGCAGTGCATAAAGCAAAAATTTTCGAAGGCCTGAAACAAGATGGGATCGCCATCATCAATGGAGATATAGGGAAAGAAGAATTTTCAATTTTAGTAAGCGCTGCTGAGAAAAGAACCAGCAAAATAGTGGTCTATTCATTACATGATGCTTCAAGAGATGTTTTTGTGAAACAAATCTCACAAAAAAGAGAATATTGCGAAGTCCTAGTTTCTTTTTTCGGAGAAGATATTTTATTGAAACTTGCAGTTTCTTCAGAAGGGATGATCGCTAATTCATTGGCTGCGTTGACTGTAGCAAAAGAACTGAAAAAAGATATTTCTCCATATATAAAAAAATTTGAGACATTCAAACCACTACCTAAGATATTGGAACGTACGATTTATACATCAGAAACAGGGATGGACTTCACCTTTATTGATGATACGCATAACGCTTCATTGCCTTCCATGAAAAATGCAATCAATTACTTTGATGGGATACAACCATTTTATAAAGGAAATAAAGTCTTGATACTTGGACAAATCGCTGATTTAGGCGATTCAGCAAAGCAAATCCACCGCTTTGTACAAGAGGAGTTAAACCAATCGGCTGCCACGCATATTTATGGTTATGGGGAACATTTTAAATTGCTTTTTGAAGAAGGACAGAAAACAGATGATCGGCTTCAATGGTTCGATTCACTTCAGGAACTATGCAATGATCTGGAAACAAAACTAATAGAAGACAGTTTAGTTTTAGCAAAAGGATCAGTTACTGGAAGTGATTTTCATGAAATCGGCAAATATGTGCGTCAGATCGGAAACAAGCATAATATGAAAAGTCAGACTTTATAGAAGGTATTAGGGAAACGCCATGTTAGTCTGAACAGAGTGGAGAGGAATCGTTAAAATGACGGGAAAGGAGTGTGGCAGGTCGATGTCACACTCCTATTTTTGTGAAATATCTGGTTGTTCAATTTTTCTAGCAAAAAATGCATAAAAAAAGATAAAACGGTTGTAAACTGCGTATATTCGGGCTTTCGAACTTTTTCGTGGTGTGGTATGATAGTTAAGAATTTTGAGAAAATTTTTAAAAGAACGGTTATTATACAAGAATTATTTTTTAAAGTTTTCTTATGATTAAAAAGTGAATTTGCTGATTGAACAGTTGTATGAGACAATATTTTAGAAAATGTGAGACAGAGGTGTACTATGAAGCGATGGCAAAAAGTTCTATTAACCTTATTAGGTATACTCGTTTTGCTGATAGCCGGGTTATCAGCATACGGTATCAGATTTATGGGAGAAGCGAGCCAAACAGTAAACAAAATATCTAAAAACTCTAATCGAATATCTTCCAAACGTTCTGAGAAAGTAAGTATTGATGACAAAGAACCGTTTTCGGTTTTGCTATTAGGTTTAGATACCGGTGGATTAGGAAGAACAGAACAAGGGCGTTCTGATACGATGATGGTAGTAACCGTTAATCCGAAACAAAAAAAATCAACGATTATCAGTTTGGACCGAGATATTTATACGAATATCGTAGGGTATGGAACGGTAGATAAATTAAATCATGCCTATGCATTTGGTGGCGTCGAAATGGCCATGGATTCAATTGAACAACTGCTTGATGTTCCTATTGATCATTATGTAACCATCAATTTGGACGGTATGGAAGATTTGATCAATGCGGTCGGCGGCATCAAAGTGAATAATAAAATCGACTTTACGTTGGATGGTGTCCATGTACCAGTAGGTGAACAAACATTGGATGGAGAAAAAGGATTAGCCTATTCCCGAATGCGACACGAAGATCCAGAAGGAGATATCGGGCGACAACGTCGTCAGCGGGAAGTAGTGACGAAAATCGTCAATAAAGTTTTAAGTTTAGATGGCGTAAGCAATTATAGAAAAATTTTAAAAGCAGTCGAAAACAATGTGACAACGGATTTGGATTGGGATGACATGCTTGATGTAGCAACAAATTACACGGCAGCATTCGAAACGATCAAACAAGACCAGTTGCAAGGTGAAGGTCAAATGATCAATGAAGTCTACTATCAGATTTTAGGACAAAATGATCTTCTTTCGATTCAAAATGAACTGAAGAAACAATTAAATATCAAAACAAGCGACACATTACCTAATTTGAAAAATGAGAATGCTTCAATGATGTTCTTTGATGATTCGGAAGATGCCGATTCGACAACCGGTGATGGATCGAATAGTGAAGGATACACTGATTATTCTTCCTATTCAGAAAACACCTATGATCAGTACCAAGATCCGAATACCTATTATCAGCAAACAGAAGATACAAGTCAGTACTATACACCAAGTCAAGATACTCAAAGTTATGATCCTTATGCTGGACAGGAACAAAATGGTTATGGTTATGACCAGAATAATGAGTATGGAACAACAAGTGGGTACTAGAAAAAAATAGTTTGGTTAATAAAGAGTGCCACCTAAATTAGACAAAAAAATCTAACTTAGGTGGCACTCTTTCTATGTGTTAAATATACTTTTTAACAAGTTTTCACTTATTAGCACTTAGTTTAAAAAATAAATCGAATAATTCAGTAGAGTTGCGAATAGAACCCATAAATAATATGGAATCATGAGCCACATGACTAGGCGATGATGCAACCATAATTGATACATAAGCACTGACAAGAAAATAACCAAAAGTGTAATATCGATTGCTGCAACGAAGATATTTCTTAAATTAAAAAATAGAGCAGTCCATATGAAATTAAAAATGAACTGAATCACAAAAAGACCTACAAGGTTGTTTCGCTGTTTTTTGTTGTTGTGATTAAGCAACAAATAAAGAGAAATCCCCATCAAAATATACAACAAGGTCCACATTGGTCCAAATATCCAACTAGGTGGTGCAAATGGCGGAAGTTGTAAAGAATAGTAATATTCTCCAGGATTTCCGCTAAGCAGTCCTGATAAAAAGCCTAATATGACAATTCCTATAACACAAACCCAAAAACGAATATCTTTTATCATCTTCATTCTATTAACTCCTTTCTATAATAATATTTTACATGAAGAATCACAGCAATACCTCTATTTAGTTTGTGAAGTAAGAATAATGGAGTAATATTGTTATTTAAAAAAGTTAAAAATTTGTTTATATGAATCATGAATTTGAAAAAGATCGTATTAAATAATTCTCATGTTTTTTTTAAATTCGTTATTTCCTTGTGTTTTTCTGTTACAATCTACATTGTAATCGATTACATAAAAGCTTGTTAGAAGTAAAAAATTATACATAGGAAGGTTGATAAATATGAAAAGAGGTTTACGTAAAATACTTACTGGGGCGGCACTCAGCACGATGCTTTTTTCTCCTGCATTGCTGATCCAAGTACAAGAATCATCTGCAATCGAACAAGCAGTAGCGACTAATCCCGATTTTGGAGTAGGACAAGGAATTGAGTGGCCAAAACAAGTAGTTGCTCCTTATGTGGATATAACTGCTTATTCTTCTGATGAAGAACTATCTAATAACGGTGCATTGAACTTAGCAGCTGTTGCTCAACAAACAGGACAGAAATTTTTTAAATTAGGTTTTTTACAGGCGAGAGGTATTAGAAATGGTCGAATTGATTGGGCTTGGGGTGGTTTTAATGGTCTAAGTGAGATTGATAATGACGAATGGCAGTATGAAGGAATCAAAAAATCTATCCGGGAATTACGTCAAAATGGCGGAGATGTAGCTGTTTCGTTTGGCGGACTGAATTCAGGAGCATTTTGGGAGGTCACTCAAAATCAAGAACTTTTATATGATGCCTATATGGAAGTTATTCAAGGCTATGGATTGACACGTGTAGACTATGATGTCGAAGCCGCTGCGATGGGATATGAAGCGAATTTGGCAAATGCAAAAGCGGTAAAGAAAGTTCAAGAAGCAACTGGTGTAGAAGTAACGTTGACCTTGCCAGTCATGGATACTGGCCTGATTTCGACCGGATTAGCAGTGTTACAAGCTTATCTGGAGGCAGGCGTAGATTTGGCAAATATCAATCTAATGACGATGTGCTACGGAAGCAGTGTACCAGATTATGCCCAAGGATCGCTTGATGCTGTGGATAATACAATGGTGCAGTTAAAAGAGTATTATCAAAGATTTATGGGAACGACTTTGACGACAGAACAAGCATATGCTAAATTAGGAACCACTCCATCAATCGGATTTGAAAGTGAAGCTCATCCATACTTTACAGCAACGATGTTGAATCGAGTCGTTCAGCATGCAAAAGAACGAAAGATTGGGATGGTTTCCTACTGGTCAATGAATCGAGATTCAAAGGTCGATGGAGGACAAGGACAAGTCAATAACCGGTATGAATTTTTAAATGTGGCACAACGTTTTACAGATGACACACCTCTTCCAGAGGACAAAGAAAAACCAACTATTCCAGAGAATTTTAAAGCAGAATTGGTGACATCTAGGCGTGCTGCGCTAAGTTGGTCACCTGCGACAGATAATGATTCTATTGGAAAGTATAACCTTCGATTGATTGGAAACGAAGAAATAGTTGAAAGAAGCACAATAGATATCAATTATACTTTTGAGGATTTAAAAGCGAATACAACTTATACAGTGGAACTTACAGCAGAAGACCGTTCTGGTAATATTTCGGATAAAACAACATTGACGTTTACAACATTAGCGGACAATGAAAGTGAATATCCAGTATGGGATCCTGAAAAAGTTTATGCGGCTGGCGATCGTGTTGTATACGAAGGCATCATCTATGAAGCTAAGTACTGGACTCAAAACAATAATCCAAGTGAATCTGGAGAATGGGGACCTTGGAGACAGATTTCTTGATTCATAGATATATATGAAAAATAAAATAAAAAATGTAAACAGGAGTTTTATTTAGCTCCTGTTTCTTTTTATTTTAATATAAAATTATAAAAGCATAATGTTTGCGCTAATATAATAAAGCGTTTACAATATGTTTATCAAATGAAGGAGGTTTCTACATGAAAAAGATTAGTACGTTATTGTTTATCGGGTTAGTTAGTTTAGGGTTGTTCGGTTTCAGCATTCCAGGTTTCGCACACGGTTATATTACTTCTCCTGGAAGCCGTGCATACCTAGGAACATCAGCAGCAGGGAATCTAAACCAAAATGTCGGAAGAGCACAATGGGAACCGCAAAGTATCGAAGCTACCAAAAATACATTCATTGATGGAAAAATCGCCAGTGCAGGAGTCAGCGGATTTGAACCTTTAGACGAACAAACATCTAACAGATGGCATAAAAATATGGTCAATCCAGGAACATTGAATATTACTTGGAATTTAACAGCACAACATCGGACAAGTACTTGGGATTACTACATTACCAAGCCAAATTGGAACCCTGATCAACCTTTGAAATTTAGCGATTTTGAATTGATCACAAAAATAGACGACAAAGCAACCGTACCACCAAAAACAGTCAACCAAACAATTACACTTCCTCAAGACCGCAAAGGATACAATGTGATTTTAGCAGTATGGAATATCAGTGATACGACAAATGCATTCTATCAAGTGATTGACGTGAATATCCAATAATAATCAAAAGGGCTGTGACAAAAAACGTGTCACAACCCTTTTTTTGAATAAGCAGTGTTCGCCTGCCAACTCCTCGGTCACAAGTGACAATAGTCATCAAACATGAGAAGCTGTTTTTTGAAATTGTTCCTTATGACTCGGAACTAATGGCAGGCTCACGCCTTCTCTCATTTAATCAGCAAGTCTCGTCATCTTCACGACGACTTCACAACGTGCAGTCTGAGGAAACATATCAACAGACTGTAAATATTCAACATTGAACTTTTTACTTAAATGGACCAGATCTCTGGCAAGTGTAGAAACGTTACAGGAGATATAAACAAGTTTTTTTGGCGGAAATTTCAGTAACGATTGAATCAATGCGTTATCCAAACCCGTACGTGGCGGATCTACGATGATACCATCTGGCTGAAAACCTTCATTCAACCATTTAGGTAGAACTTGTTCGGCTGTACCGACTTCATATCGAGTATTGTGATACCCTAATCTTTCCGCATTTCTTTTTGCATCAGCGATTGCTTGAGGAACGGTATCCATTCCTCGGACTTCTTTGACCTTTTTTGCTACACTTAAACCAATCGTACCAACTCCGCAATAAGCATCTACGATTGTTTCATCAGGCTGGGCATCTAATGCTTTGATTCCTTCACCATAAAGCAGTTCGGTCTGCTGAGGATTCAACTGAAAGAAGGCGCGAGGAGAAAGATCGAAAGTCACTTCATTGATTTGTTCTTCAATGGCTTCTTTTCCCCATACGTGGATCGTTTCATCCCCCATCACGAGAGATGTTTTTTGTGCTTGGACATTTTGCATGATCGAAACAACTTCGGGCAAGCGTTCATTGATCTCACGAATCATTGCGTTTTTTTGTGGGAATTTTTTACTGCGAGTAATAAAAACGACTTGCAGCTCTCCAGTTTTGACACCGATTCTGACCATGATCGTGCGGAAAATACCACTGTTTGTCCGTTCATCATAGATGGGTGCATCAAATTTATTCAATAGTTGAACAACAGTATTCATCACTTTTTGTGTTCGGGGTTCTTGTACCAGACAGTCTGTTATAGGAACTAACTGATGCGAGTTTGCTTCATATAAACCCGCTTCGGCCTTTTGCGTTTGTTTATTTTTTCGTAATTGAAATTGTGCTTTGTTTCTATAATGCCATGGATCATCCATCCCAATCGTCGGTAACAACTGGTAGGATCGAAAGCCTGCTGGTTTGAATTTTTCCAATGCTTGCAAGAGTAGATCCTTTTTAAAATCCAATTGTGCTTGATAGGCTAAGTGTTGTAATTGACAGCCACCGCATTCATAATAAACAGGACATGGCGCCACTACGCGATCTTTGCTTGGCTTTTTGACTTTTATTAATTCTCCTTCTGCATAACGAGGAGTTGCTTTCGTGATTTTGACTAGTACTTCTTCTTTTGGTAGTGCATACGGAACAAATATAATCAATCGTTTGAAATAACCAATTCCTTCGCCATTTATGCCTAAACGCTTGATTTTCAAAGGAACCGTTTGTCCATTTTTGACAATTGTTTCTGCCATAAGTATCTCCCTTTTTCTTTTTTCTGTGGTTTATTCTAACATATAATACCTGATTACGGGGATTTTCTATGGTATGATAGAGAATATATGTTCGAGGAGGATGTTTATGTTAACCGTTACGAGAATCAGTAAAGGCAAAGGCCCTTTCTATCGCGTAGATTTATCTGAAGGAGAAGCTTTACAAGTATCTGAAGATGTATTAGTACGCTATCGTTTGTTAAAAGGACGGGAATTAGACGAAGAAACTATCCAAGAGATCAAGAAGAGCAGTGGAGCTGATTTCGGATTTCAGCTAGCAATGAATTACTTAAGCTATCAGTTACGGTCGGAAAAAGAAATCCGAGCATACTTAAAAGAAAAGGAAATCCTTCAAGAAGATCGAAATAAAATCGTAGCCCGCTTAAAAGAATTGGATCTTGTCAATGATTTGGTCTATGGGGAAAGTTATGTGCGCACGAATATGCGCTTAAGTGACAAAGGTCCAAAAAAATTGTCACAGCAAATGCAGCAAAAAGGATTAAAACCAGAGATTATTGAACAGGCGCTCGCCCAGTATACAGTTGAAGACCAAGTTCAAAATGCACGTCAAACGGCTGAAAAAACATTTGGAAAAAATCATGGGAAAAGCCAAAAAGAATTATTGCGGAAAATCCAACAAACTCTGATGACAAAAGGTTTTTCTCAAGAAGTGATCCAACAAGCGATGGCTGATCTTCCGCAAGAAGTAGACCAGGAAACAGAATATGATTATTTAGTCAAACAAGGGGATAAACTATGGCGAAGAAATTCAAGATTTGAACCTAAAAAAAGAAACCTAAAAGTAAAACAAAGCTTATATCAAAAAGGATTTGATTTGGATATGATCCAGCGATTCATTACGGAAAAGGAAGAGGAAAGTGAATAAAGAATGGGAAAAATGGACAGACGAAGAAACAAAAGAATTTCAAGATCAGTTCATTCGATGGTATGAACAAGAAAAAAGAAACCTGCCATGGCGCTACAATCGGGATCCTTATCGTATCTGGATCTCTGAGATCATGCTCCAGCAGACCAGAGTAGATACAGTGATCGATTATTTTTATCGCTTCATGGAATGGTTTCCTACAATTGAAGAATTGGCAACTGCTCCAGAAGAAAAGCTTTTAAAAGCTTGGGAGGGGCTTGGCTATTACTCAAGAGCCCGAAACATCCAAGCAGCTGCTAAACAGATCATGTCTGAATTTGACGGAAAAATGCCGCAAACGCCTGAAGAAATCAGCTCATTGAAAGGAATAGGCCCCTATACGACAGGAGCGATAGCAAGTATAGCATTTGGACTTCCAGAACCTGCAGTTGACGGTAACGTGATGCGAGTAGTCAGCAGATTGTTTTGCATTGAAGCAGATATCGCCAAAGCTTCCAGCAGGAAAATCTTTGATGAAGCGATGCGGAAAATCATTGATGAAACGTATCCAGGTGAATTCAACCAAGCAATGATGGATCTAGGATCAGCTATCTGTACACCAACTTCTCCAAAGTGTGAAGCTTGTCCGATCCAAGCCTTTTGTTTAGCCAACAAACGAGGAATCCAAACGAGCTTTCCTGTAAAAACAAAAAAAGCAAAGCCAAAAGACGTTTATTATATCAGTGCGGCTCTTCAAAATCATTCTGGAGCGTATTATTTTGAAGAAAGAGATAGCCAAAAACTGCTAGCAAATATGTGGACATTTCCAATGATGGAAGTGACACAAGAGGAGTACGAGCGATTGAAAAAAGGATGGGAAGCAAAACAGGAAGTCGATCTGTTTGATGATCTAGTAGCAGAAGACGGAAAAGAGCTTCCCTTCGAAAAGCAGGAACTTTTTATTTGGCAGACACGTCATTTAGGAGAAGTTACTCATGTCTTTAGTCATCTGAAATGGCATGTCCTCCTTTTTTACGGACGGGCAACCGAGGAAGCAGAACAGGAATTTACCGAGAACAAAACTTCGAAGTGGTTGAAGCCTACTGCATTTGATTCGGTCGTTTTTCCTAAGGTACAAATGAAACTAGTGGAACAGTTGGAGAAAAATCGAAACAATAGGAATCCTTTCTAGGCAAAGCTCATTTTTATTGATATAATAATTATGATGTCGGTGTAATGAACACCCAAACACAAAGCACAAAATGCTGCTTAAGGAAGGGTTGCTATGGGAGTTCCAAAAGAAGGAGAGTTTGTGACGATCCAAAGTTACAAGCACGACGGCAGATTGCATCGAACGTGGCGAGATACCATGGTATTGAAAACAAGCGAACACTCTATGATCGGCGTGAATGATCACACATTAGTCACTGAATCTGACGGACGCCGATGGGTAACGCGCGAACCAGCGATTGTGTATTTTCATAAAAAATACTGGTTCAATGTAATAGCAATGATCAGAGAAAAGGGGGTTTCCTATTATTGTAATCTAGCTTCACCTTTTTTGCTGGACGATGAGGCCTTGAAATATATCGACTATGACTTGGATATCAAGGTGTTTCCTGACGGCGAGAAACGACTATTGGATGTCGATGAGTACGAGATGCACAGCAAAATGATGAATTACCCGAACGATATTGACTTCATCCTAAAAGAAAATGTGAAGATTCTGGTTGACTGGATCAATAATGGAGATGGCCCGTTCTCAGAAGGCTATATTGATATTTGGTATGACCGTTACAAGCAATTGTCGCGTAAGTAAACGCAAAAAAGAACAGTAAGCCAGTGAGAAATCTTTCTCAAAAGCTTGCTGTTTTTTTGTTTTTTTTTTCGAAAAATTTTTTATAAAGTCTTTTTCATATAAATGTGAGGCATGCCAGCGTCTTCAAAAGGCTCACCGTAAGCTATGTAACCAAGCTTTTCGTAAAAAGCTTCCGCTGTAGACTGCGCTCCTAATAAAATCGTATTATAGCCTTGATTCTTAGCAAAGGTTTCTGCTTCTTCAATCAATAGTTTACCTAAGCCTTGGTGTCTGTATTCAGAAAGAATCGCCATTCGCTGTAATTTCATTTTTCCGTTTTCTAAAGGCAAAAGACGTACAGTTCCTTGCGGTTCTTTTTTTTCTGAGTACAAGACGAAATGGATGCAATGTGCTTCATCTTTATCTATTTCTCGAGCCAGAGGGACACCTTGTTCGACTACAAAGACTTGATGTCTGATTCTTACAGAATCTAAGTAAATATTGCTCATTGTATCTTTTGTTTGTACAACTTTCATGGTCTAGCCACCTTCCTTTCGTATAGTATACTGGAAAATAAAATAAATAAAAAGTATGGAAAGTTTTCAAAAATAAAAAAGAATAAAAGAATTTTTAGCGAATATAATATATACTAGGAAGAAAGAAAGGAGGAAATCTATTGTTTGAAAAACTTAGACAGTCTAAACTAATGTTTTGGTCGCTTGAATTATTGATCATAGCTGCACTGATCATGATTTCATCAGAAATAAATTTTATTTTTGAACCGATCGGGACATTTTTTTCCACGTTATTTGCACCTGTACTGATTGCAGGCTTTCTTTACTATTTGCTGAATCCTATCGTCAAGCTGCTGATGAAAGCAAAAATCAAAAGAATATGGGCTGTCGCAATTGTGCTGCTCCTTTTAGTTGCAGCAATTATTTGGATTTTACTCAGTGTCATTCCAAGTCTAGTACAGCAAATTTCCTCATTGGCATCCAATATGCCTGATTTTATCAAACAGGTCGAAAGTTGGTTAAAAGAGGTAGCCGAATTGCCTGTGTTCAAGGAAGTTGATATCAATAAATATTTTGAACAATTAGATATTTCTTACGGGACGATCATTCAACAATTCCTTAGTGGCGTTTCCAACAGTTTAGGTTCGATCGTTGGAACGATTGCTTCGGCAACCGTAGTGATTATTACGGCACCCTTCATCTTGTTCTATATGTTGAAAGATGGTGAAAAACTAGTGCCAAACATCCAACAGTTTTTCCCGGAGAAAAGAAGAAATCAAATTGTGGAATTATTGGGACAGCTGAATAAAACATTAGCTAATTATATTAGTGGACAAGCAATTGAATGTCTATTCGTCGGCACTTTTACATTTTTAGGATATATGATCATCGGTGTAGATTATGCTTTCTTGTTTGGGGTCATTGCAGGGTTGACGAACCTGATACCATATTTAGGACCTTATCTAGGGCTAGCACCTGCATTTTTAGTGACGATCTTCAACGATCCGATAAAAGCATTGCTTTGTTGTTTAGTTGTACTAATCGTCCAACAGTTAGATGGAAACATCATTTATCCGAATGTAATTGGGAAATCACTGAAGATCCATCCACTAACGATCATTATCGTCCTTCTAGTAGCAGGAAACATTGCCGGATTGCTTGGTATCTTCTTAGGTGTTCCTTTTTACGCAATTTGCAAGACGATCATTTCCTATATAATCAAAATCATCAAGGAAGATAAACAAAATGAAAACAAGAAAAAAATTGCTACGACCTCGTAGATAGTTTTAGTACACTTGTTTTTATTGCAAAGAAAATTGCTTTGTGATACCATTTTAACGTGGCTATAGTGCCACGTTTTTTTCTATCGTAAACTAAAAATTAATTTTATAAGGAGAGAATGCGATTATGAATGCTGACCCTGAGAGTCAGTCGCTGTTAGCGCAGATTTTATTATTGATCGTTTTGACATTGATCAATGCTTTTTTAGCAGCTTCCGAAATTGCTGTTGTTTCGATCAATAAGAATCGAATCGAGCAAAAAGCTGATGAAGGAGATGTGAAATCTCAAAAGCTTTTAAAAATATTGCAGAATCCAAATAATTTCCTATCGACAATCCAAGTAGGAATCACTTTGGTCAACATTTTGTCTGGTGCGTCACTAGCGAATACTTTATCGGAACGGTTAGCTCCGGTATTAGGTGGCGGTACAGCGGCAAAAAATATTGCAAATATCATTGTGCTGGCTATTTTGACCTATGTATCGATTGTTTTTGGAGAATTGTACCCTAAACGTATTGCTTTAAATAAATCAGAAGAAGTCGCAAAGTTCACTTCAGGGCTGATACGCTTGATCGGCGTAGTAGCTAAGCCCTTTGTCTGGTTGCTTTCTGCTTCCACAAGTTTGTTGGCACGTATCACACCGATGACCTTTGATGATGAAGATTCAAAAATGACCAGAGATGAAATGCGTTATATGCTTGAAAACGAAGGTGTATTGAACAACGAAGAATTGGAAATGCTCCAAGGGGTTTTTTCTCTTGATACGAAAGTTGCCCGAGAAGTAATGGTCCCACGAACGGATGCATTTATGATTGATATCAATGACACTGTGGAAGAAAATGTGAATGAAGTTTTATCTGAAAACTATTCAAGAATTCCTGTCTATAATGAAGACAAAGATAAGGTAGTTGGAATCCTTCATACAAAGAATTTACTAAAAGCAGCCCATAAATTTGGCTTTGATCATTTAGATATCAAAAAAATCATGCAGGAGCCTTTATTCGTTCCTGAAACGGTCTTTATTGATGATCTATTATATGAAATGAAAAAGACACAGAATCAAATGGCTATTTTATTGGATGAATATGGCGGTGTCGTTGGTTTAGCAACATTAGAAGATCTTTTAGAAGAAATCGTCGGAGAAATCGATGATGAATCAGATGAAGTTGAGAATCTTTATGAAAAAATCGATGAACACGAATATATTATCCAAGGACGAATGCTGATTGATGAATTCAATGAAGCTTTTGACAGTGATTTGCATATGAGTGATGTAGACACGATGGCTGGTTATTTGATTACAGCGTTAGGCATGATTCCGGATGAAGGCGAAAAGTTATCGTTTGATGTCGATAATATTACGCTGGTTTCTGAAGAAATGGAAGGTTCTCGAATCCTTAAAATCCGTGTCATTTTTCATGATCCGGAAGAAACAGAAGCAGAACCTGAAGAAGAACGCAGATACTTCAGAAAAGAATTCGAAGATGACGAACCAAGAAGATAATTAGAAACTTGGTTATAAAAGAGAAGACGAGAGTGGGACAATAGTCCTTTCTCCAAAAGAAAACAAGTCCGATTTTGATGGTTAATTTCAAAATCGGACTTGTTTTTTCTTCTTTGCGTCTCTTCCTTTCCATGTATTTCCCTAATTTTCTTAAATTTAATGCCATGAGTGCCAAGCCAATGTCAATCTTGGCTCCTTGTTTCCCTCGTAAGTGGAAACGTTGGAACGCCAAATAATCCTTTAGATGTCCAAACACTGGTTCGACATCGATTTTCCGTTTCCGATAGATCGAACCTGTTTTTTCCTCTAAAAGCTTCTTTTTACATTCTGCTTTGAAATAACGCCATGTATTATTCACTAAAATTTGTCGGTTTCACTCACTTTTTGCTTTCGTACATTGACTACGAACAGGGCAGCCTCTATAGGTCTTTTTATTTTCTTTATGATAACTAGCATAGATAATTAATGGCGTTTTATGCAAGATATCGTTGTTATACATATAATTTTCTTCACTTCCATAGCCGGCATCCGCTACAATATACTCGGGTAATTCGTTGTGTTGTTCCAAAAAGCTGTCTAAAAACGGTTTTAAAGTTTTTTGTATCTGTTGGATTTGGTCACTTTAATCTTACAGGGATGAGTGCTTTTTGTGTACCTTGAAATCAAAAATAGTAGGGCAATAATCAGATTTTTTT
>NZ_BJLL01000056.1:0-16717 GCF_007996925.1 Enterococcus sp. NBRC 3427
TTTGATTACTTCGTTTAATTTTATTTTAATATAAGTTGATTAAAAGAGAGCATGATTTGTTTTATTTTCTCATTAATATTTCCAACACATCTAAGAATACCATAAAAGCTGGTTTTGGAGGAGGTTCTTGCTACAAGTCTAAAACGAAATTTAAGACTTTTCTCCATAAAACACTGGTTTATTTTGGTCTCATATAAAACTCACTGAAGGCCTCTTCACTTATAAATGCTTCTCCAGCTGCCAGTACGTCTTTCATTTGAATCGAATCGATGATTTCAGGAAGATCAAATAATGTTCGATCACCAAATAAACTTTGCGTAAATTGATTAGCAATATATTCGATTGAATTCAATGATTGGAAATATTGTCCAAGCATTTTCTTCTTCAGCAAATCGAGATTCATTTCTGACACTTCAGGATCATCAGCGAATCCAAGAATGATTTCTTTGACTTTTTCTGCTGCTTTCTCTGGTTCATCCGTATCTCCGCTGAAGTCCGCAAAGTGAAATTCACGATCCAAGCTGAATTCAAAACCAAAGCTGTCATCGATAATTCCTTGGTTGTACATAGCTAGATAGTTTCGAGAAGTATTACCTAAAATCATTTGGAACAACAGATTGATAGCTGTTTTATAACGTAGTAGTTCTGTTCCTTCTTGCGGCAATGTATCTAATCCTTTAATACCAAGTACAAATTTATCTCGTGTAATAGCTGCTTCTAATGCACTTTGTTTGATGATTTCTTTTGTGTTTTCTGGGAAATAACGTACAATTTCTTGCTTTGGCGGGAAATTTTTTGCTTCTTGGTTTTCCCGAATAAGTTTCATCAATTTCTCAGGCTCCATCTTACCAACTACAAATAAAACCATATTGCTTGGCTGATAAAACGTCCGATAGCACGTATACAAGTCTTGAGCTGTGATTTTGTCGATACTTTCAACCGTGCCCGCAATATCGATATGCAACGGATGTGTAGGATACAAGTTATTTAGTATACCAAAAAACATCCGCCAGTTAGGGTCGTCTTCATACATTTGGATTTCCTGACCGATGATTCCTTTTTCCTTGTTTACAGTTTCTTCTGTAAAGTAAGGTGCTTGTACGAAGTCGATCAGGGTCGTCAGATTCTTTTCTACCTGATCAGTCGTAGAGAACAGGTAACTAGTTTTCGTGAAACTCGTGAAAGCATTAGCGGAAGCACCTTGCTGTCCAAATAATTGAAAGACATCACCGTCTTCTTTTTCAAACAGCTTGTGTTCTAAGAAATGAGCGATGCCATCTGGGACTTTCACTTTTTCTTTTTCACCATAGGGAATAAATTCGTTATCGATCGAACCATAATTCGTACTGAACAAACCATATGTCTTGTGATAGTCGTTTTTAGGTAACAAATACACGGTCAAACCGTTTGGCAGTACTTCATGATAAAGTGTTTCATTGATTTGCTCATATTCTGTTTTATTCATTTGCATTTCCTCCTGCTAAAAAGAAGATTGCTTGCAATTCGATTTGCTCAGCTACTTGTTGTATCTCTTTGATCGTTACACTCTCCATACGTTTCAACCATTCTTCATCAGATAATTTTGTTTCCGGCAGCCAGCTGTCCAAAAAAGAAGCTTCGATTGCCGCTTGCGGAGAGTCTAGAGAAAGCAGGTATTGGTTTCTTAGCATCGCTTTTGTCTGAGCTAGTTCCAAATCTGTTATTTCACCGTTTCGCAAGCTTTCTAATTGCTCGTGAATCAGGCGAAGTACTTGATTTCGGTTTTTTTCATCGATACCGGTCTGGACACTCATGAACCCTCGGAATGTATCCACGCTGCTAGAGGCATAATAAGCTAGACTTTCTTTCTCTCTCACGTTCATGAACAGTTTGGAGTGAGGAAACCCGCCAAATAAACCGTTGAAGACCATTAGCGCAAAACGTTCTGGCTCATCATAATACACATTTGTCTGATAAGCTAGATTCAGCTTTGCTTGAACGATTGGCTCACGGACTTGCCGTTCCTTGACGATATTCACTTGAGGCTGAGTATAAAACAAGTCTGGATGTGCTGTTTCACGCGGCTCAAATGGTAATTGCCCAACAGCTTCGGCTGCTTTGTCCGGATCAACATCGCCGACAACAAAAATGTCAATTTGATCGTTTGCCATCATTTCTTGATAGTAAGCCGCTAGCGAACGAGCAGTGATCTTGTCTAATTCTTCCACTACGCCTAAACTTGGGATTTTTTGTTCCGGGCTGTTTTCAAAATAAAGTTCTTGCAGTGCATAGGAAGCAAAAGTTTGTTTATCTTCCTTCAAACTTTCCAAATAGAGACGCAGATTGTTCTTTTCCAAGTCAAACGTCAACTGATCAAACTGTTGATTTTTGATATTTGGATAAAATAAAACCTCTTTTAAAAAATCCACCGCTTGAGAGAAAAGGTTCGGATCATTGACATATTCGCCGTTCACAAAGCTGATTCCTGCGTTTAGCCAATGCAAGTTCCCTTTTTTTCTTACTGATAGTCCGAAGCTTGCACCATAAAGCTCAGCAAGTTTCGCACTTAACTTTGTCTGATCCGGATAATTCAAACTATTTGTTTCCAGCATACTGCTGAGTAGTGAACGTTTTGTAATGACTTCTTGTTGCAGACGTGCAGTAAAACGGATAAAAATCCGAATCGTTTTGTATTGTTTAGTTGGTAAGACATGAAGATTCACGCCTTCTGCCAATTGATACACCATATTTATATGCTCCTTTTCATAGATGATTGTCCCTTACTCTTTTAGTAGGACAATCGGCTTTTTTTACTTATGCATCTGCTTGAATATATAAGTTCAGGCAATTCGCCGATTTTTCTAAATGATGTTACACTTTATAGTATAGCATAGAAGTTTTTTATCAAAAGGGACAGACTGCTAAAAGCGTATATCGTTTTTTTTATTTTTTATTTTTCGATATACTAAAGACATACAAAAGAAGGGAGGGTCATTCATGATCAAAGAATTCAGAGAGTTCATCATGCGTGGAGATGTCTTGGATCTTGCTGTCGGTGTTGTTATCGGGAGTGCGTTTACAAGCATCGTAAACCAAGTGGTGCAAGGATTAATCACTCCGCTAATTGGTTGGATTGTCGCTATGATCACAGGAACTTCTGACTTAGAAGGAGCACTTTCAATTCTTGACTGGTCGCCGACAAAAGGTGTCACATTTGCGTTTGGTAACGTTATTAGTGCTATCATTACATTCTTGATTACTGGTTTTGTCTTATTCTTAGTTGTCAAAGCGGCAAACCGTGCGAAGAATTTACGCGCCAAAGAAGCAGAAGAAGAAGTGGCAGAAACACCTACCGCAGAAGATTATCTTAGTGACATACGCGATCTTCTTGCCAAACAAGTGGCAGAAGACAATACGCATCCGGTAGAGCAAACAAATCTTTCAGATACTTCTAAATAATGAAGAATCTAAAAAAAGAAAGCCGACACTGAAAATCGGCTTTCTTTTTTTAGATTCTTAACTTGTTACCTGTTCTTTTTTCATGTCGATATGCGGAATATCATCTTCCAAATACACATCTGAGATTGCCTTGAATCCAAACGACTCATAAAAGGCCTGTAGATATTCTTGTGCACCGATCACAATTGGTTTTTCTGGAAATTTTTTCTGGATCATGTTGATCGTTTCTTGGACAATCTTTCTTCCTAAGCCGTCTTTACGGTTATTCTGATGAACAAGAACACGACCAAAATGGATGCTCTCTGCTTCTTCATATACCCGCGTGTAGGCAAGGATCTTCCCATCAGTATCTTGGAAATACGTATGCCAAGCTTGTCCATCGATGTCATCAACTTCTTGATAAGGACACTGCTGCTCCACAACAAAGACTGCAATCCGTTCTTTGACGATTGCATAAAACTCTGCTGTCGACAATTCTTCAAATTTCTTTACCTGATATTCCACTAAGTAAACGCCTCCTACTTTTTTATTATTAGCATACCGATTCATACACAAAAAAGCAAACGAACCTTACGAATCTCAGGCTCGTTTGCTTTTTAAACTGCTTCAGTTAAAAATTCGATCTCAACTGTCCGAGTAAGTACATCTGAATAGCTGTAAGATACTCGTTCAAAAGAATTTTCTTCAGGATCCAAGTCAACAACGAATACTGAAGGATAGGTTTCTGTTAAAACGCCGCGGCGTTCTGTTTGACGCTTTCTTCCTGTCTGAGCAACCAACATGATTGGGCTGCCGATACGACCTTCTAAATCTTTCTTGATTGAAGCTAAAGTTGTTGGCATACAGTTCACCTCTACTACCAACTATACCACATATTTTTAAAATTTTCAAGTTTACCATAAAAAAAAAAGAAATGCAATAAAAATAAATAAGAAGCTCATTAAGATTTTTCTAAATTATTCCTCATTATAAAATTTCAAGTGTTTTTTTATTTTGAGTTTTACCCTTCCATATGCACTCATCACTTGCTTGTGATCCATTGACAAACATTCAGCCATCTCCGCAAAATCAACCCCTTGCATGTAATAATGAAAAATTTGTGCTTCTTTTTTTGAAAATCGGATCTCGCAATTTTCGATTGCTTCTTTTAATAAAAGATGCTGAATCGCTAAAGGTTCCTGCAAGGTGATCTCTGCTAAAAAATCTGGTCCTTCTGTCTCTATTTTTTGGTCGATCGAGACTTCGTCTTTTTGGTCACGGCGCTTCAGCGCGTTCTGTTTTCTCAATAAAGAATAAATTTGATTGCTTATGATACTTTTATAATAACTTCCAAAGCTGACTCCTTTGCTTTTTTCGTAAGTTCTCAATGCCTGATATAAAGCGATCCTCGCTTCTTGTTCCCAATCCTCAGTAACATAATTTCTTAAATAATAGGTGTTTTTCAAACGTAGTAAGAGTGGAAAATATTTTTGATACAGGGCAGCAAATGCTTCTTCGTCACCATTACGTGCAGCGCGCAATAACTCCTCAGACATAAAATAATTCCTCCATAAATTCGTTTATGGAGGAATCTTATCATCAATGATTCATCGAACTGATTAGAACGATATGTTATTTATTTTTTCTCATTAAATCGTCCAATTTTTGGGACAATTTTTTTAACTGCTCTTCATTCCACGGAGAATTACGTCGGAAATCAACAAAATGCATATCTTTATTTTCTTGGGCTATTGTTTTTTCCGTTTTTTTAATCGTTTTATATAATTCATAAGCAGAAGTTCGCAACGCCCCCTGAGAGAAAATCATCCACTGTTCTGCTAGGTCGCTTGTCGCCACTGTTACTTGTGTCAAACGATCATTCAGCTGCCCAGCGATTCTCTCGATATAACTGTCAGCCGTTTCATCTTCTTTCGTAAAAACAACATCCAACTGATATTTCCTATAATTTTGCTGGATGCCCGGTACTAATTGAGCATCGAAGACAACGATGACTTCCAGTCCTTCATATTTCGCATAATTTGATAAACGATGCAAAAGAGCTTCTCTTGCATCTGCCATTTTGTCCTGCTTTTTAAGCTGGACCAGTTCCGGCCACGAACCGATCATGTTGTAGCCATCTACAATCAACAGCTGTTTTTTCATGACCTACTCCCCCTGACGTTGGGAAAAAGCCTGATACATCAGCAATCCAGCGGCAACACTGGCATTTAAACTTTGGACGTGCCCAGTCATTGGGATCGTCAGTAATTCATCCATTTCTTTTTTCAATCCTAGACTCATTCCTTTGCCTTCATTACCAATAACTAAAGCAATGGATCCTTTGGCATTCCATTTTTGGAAGTTTGTGCCGGTCATATCTGTGCCAAATACCCAAAATCCTGTCTCTTTGAGCTGCTGCACAGCTTGTACCAAATTCGTCACACGTGCAACAGGCACATATTCCACTGCACCAGTGGAAGTCTTTGTTACGATAGGCGTGATTCCAACTGCTCGGTGTTTTGGTATGATCACACCATCGACGCCACTTGCGTCTGCTGTCCGTAAAATCGACCCAAAATTGTGTGGATCTTCGATGCTATCCAAAATCAAAAAGAAGGGGTCTTCTTTTTTCTCTTTTGTTCGTTCAATCAGTTGGTCAAGGGATAAATATTCATAAGGTGTAATCGCAAGAACGACTCCTTGATGCACGCCATGATCGCTCAAAGTTTCTAATTTTTGTTTAGGGACCCATTTGACCGGTACAGCTTGCTCACGTGCGATTTCTTTCAGTTCTTCTACTTTTTCTCCTCGTGAATCTTCTTGAAGAAAGAGTTTATTCCCTCGCCCTTGTTGTAGTGCTTCTACTGCGGCATGGTGTCCAAAGACGAAATTATCTTCTAATGCTTCTTCATTTTGATCAGAAACTGACTGATTTCGTCCAGTTTGCTTTTTATTTGGATATCTATTTTGTTTTTTATCTTCAAATCCACGTTTCGATTGATGTTTGTTTGTTCTTTCTTTACCCATTTTTTTCACCAACTTTCTGAATACACCAGCGGATCAATTCTTCCATCCGCTCGGTTTGTTTTGTCAAATGCAGATAGCCCATCAGTGCTTCGAACCCTGTTGCGACCCGGTAAGTCGTAACGTCAGCATTTTTTGCACTCGTATGGCTTTTGGCATTTCTTCCTCTGCGATAATAAAGCTCTTCTTCTTCTGTCAAAAGATGTTCCTCTAACATTTGCTGAATCAAAAAAGCTTGTGCATTCGCAGAAACATAATTCGTTGCCGCACGATGCAGCTTATTGGGTTTTGTTTCTCCTTGATCGATCAGGTGGTCACGAACATAGATTTCGTAAATCGCATCTCCCACGTAAGCCAAGGCTAAACCGTTCAATTGTGTGTAATCTCTCATGCTTCTCTTCTCCATCGGGTTCCTTGGGGTGTATCTTCTAATAAGATCCCTTTTTCTTTCAACAAATCACGGATTTCGTCGCTTCGGGCAAAATCACGATTGCTTCTTGCTTGATTTCGTTCTTCGATCAATTGTTCAATCTCTTCATCCAATAATTCTTCTGCTGTAAATAAAATACCGAAGATCGAAAGCCATTGTGAGAATAAAGCTTCTCCCTGTGCCAAGACAGCGGCAGAAACTTCCGGCTGGTCTAGATAAGTGTTCAGCCATTTAGCAAGCTCATAGACCACTGTGATCCCATTTGCTGCATTAAAATCATCATCCATTTCTTCGATGAATCGCTGTTCCAAATTTTCTAACAAAGTGATTTTATCCGCATCATCTGCCAAATTCTCTGAGGCAGTTTCTTGGCGGAATTTCAAATTGTCAAACGTATTCTTCAGTCGTTGTAAATTGGTGGCTGCTTCTTTCATCGTCGTTTCACTGTAACGGATCGGACGACGGTATTGTGTGGTCGCCATGAAGAAACGCAAGACTTGTGGATCAACGTTTTGGATCATTTCATGTACAGTGATGAAATTCCCTAGAGATTTACTCATTTTTTCATCGTCTTCGCCAATCGTTACATAGCCATTGTGCATCCAGTAATTAGCGAATTTTTTCCCTGTTTTCGCTTCACTTTGTGCGATTTCATTTTCGTGATGAGGAAATTCCAAATCTTGCCCTCCACCATGGATATCGATGGTTTCGCCTAAATGTTTTGTTGCCATGACGGAACATTCGATGTGCCAACCGGGACGTCCTTTGCCCCATGGTGAATCCCAAGAAATCTCGCCAGGTTTTGCTTGTTTCCATAAAGCAAAATCTAATGGGTCTTCTTTTTGCTGCTGTTCTTCCCCTGTACGCTGACTTGCGCCGACTTCCAATTCATCGATGGATTGGTCACTTAATTTCCCATAGTTTTCAAATTTACGGGTACGGTAATACACATCACCTGAAGATACATAAGCATAGCCTTTTTCAACCAACACTTGAATAAATGCTAAAATATCTGGCATATGGTCCATGACTCTTGGATGCAGTGTAGCAGGCTCGACATTCAACGCTTTCGTATCTTCTTCAAATGCTCTTATGAAACGATCAGCGACTTCTGGTGCTGTGATGCCTAATTCGTTTGCTGTACGGATGATTTTATCGTCTACATCCGTGAAATTCGATACGAAATCGACTTTATAGCCTCGATATTCAAAATAGCGTCGAATCGTATCGAAAGCAATGGTGCTACGAGCATTTCCGATATGGATATAATTATACACAGTCGGTCCGCAGACATACATACCGACATGTCCCTTTTGTATAGGGATGAATTCTTCTTTTTTTCTGGTCAATGTATTGTAGATTTTTATCATTCTGATCTCCTCACTTTTTCTCCTTTGATTCGAACGACTTTTGCTGGTACTCCTACCGCTGTAGCGTCGTCTGGAACATCTTTCAACACAACGGCACCTGCGCCGATTTTTGCGTTTTTTCCGATCGTTACCGGTCCTAATATCTGCGCATTCGCAGAGAGCATGGCTCCTTGTTTGACCGTTGGGTGTCTTTTACCTGTTTCTTTTCCCGTACCGCCTAATGTTACGCCATGGAACAAAATCACATCATCCTCGATTTCTGCAGTTTCGCCAATGACGATCCCCATTCCATGGTCGATGAACACACCTGTTCCAATCGTTGCTCCTGGATGGATTTCAACACCTGTCAGGAAACGCCAAAATTGAGCATTGATCTTCGCCAATAAAAAGAGGCGATGCTGATATAAAAAATGAGAGAAACGATGCCAAAATAAGGCATGAAAACCAGGATAGGTCAAAACGATCTCCGCTGTCGAACGTGCAGCCGGATCGTTTCTCTTTGCTGCATCAATCGCTCGGGCAAACCAACTCATGACTTTCCACTCCTTTCGTAAGTATTTTATGTAGGAAAACAGCTTCTTATAAAGAAAAGAAGCGCCTTTTAAATAAGTTTCCTTATCAAAAGACGCTTTCCGCGTGGTTCCACTTTTCTTCATAATCAACGATTATCTCTGACAGCTAACGCCTGTTATACGTTCTTGGCTACTTCGTTTCCTGTAAAACAGTTTTTCCTGTTTTCTGTGTTTTCGCCAAGACCACTCCCAGAGGCATTTCGGCAACCATTCATTGATACCTTGCACCACCCGGTATCTCTCTTGTAATGATCAGCTGCTTACTTTTTTCTGTTCATCGTGTTTAGTTCAGTACTTGATTTAAATGTGCTAATGATTTTTCACGACCAAGCAATTCGATCGTTTCAGGCAATTCTGGTCCATGCATTTGTCCTGATACAGCTACACGGATCGGCATGAAAAGATTTTTCCCTTTTACGCCAGTTTCTTTTTGAACAGCTTTGATGGCAGCTTTTACAGTTGGAGCATCTACTACTTCCATTTGTTCTAGCTGTGCTTTAAATGCGTGGAGAACAGTAGGAACTGTTTCACCAGCAAGTACTTCTTTTGCTGCTTCATTCAATACAGGATGTTCATTGAAAAATAGCGTAGACAGATCAACGATTTCTGCAGCATAGCTCATTTGAGGTTGATACAGGCTAACGATCTTCTTCACCCATTCGATTGTCTTTTCATCTGGGTTTTCTGCTACACGTCCATCAGCGATTAGATAAGGCAGACACATGTCAGTAAATGCATCTAGATCCATTGCTTTGATGTAATGGTTGTTTACCCATTGCAGTTTTTTCGCATCGAAAGCTGCGGGTGATTTACTTAGGCGTTTTGGATCGAACATTTTGATCAATTCTTGGTGTTCGAAGATTTCGTCTTCGCCCACAGGTGACCAGCCCAATAATGCAATAAAGTTGAACATTGCATCTGGTAGATAACCTAATTCGCGATATTGTTCGATAAATTGTAAGATTGATTCGTCACGTTTGCTTAGTTTTTTGCCTGTTTCACTGTTGATGATCAACGTCATATGTCCGAATGTTGGTGGCGTCCAGCCAAATGCTTCATAGATCATCAGTTGTTTTGGTGTATTGGCAATATGGTCATCTCCACGTAAAACGTGAGTGATTTTCATCAAATGATCATCGACCGCAACAGCAAAGTTATAGGTTGGCATACCATCGCGTTTTTGGATGACAAAGTCGCCGCCGATATTATCGGATTCGAACGAAATAGCGCCTTTTACCATATCTGTAAATGCGTATTCTGTATTGCGAGGCACACGGAAACGTACAACAGATTCTAGACCTTGTGCTTCTTTTTCTGCTTGTTCTTCAGGTGTCAAGTTTGCACATGTTCCTGCGTAATGAGGCATTTCTCCTCTTGCGCGTTGTGCTTCCCGTTCTGCTTCTAATTCTTCTTCTGTGCAATAGCATTTGTATGCTCGATTGCTAGCAAGCAGCTGATCAATCAGCGGTTGATAGATTTCTTTACGTTCAGATTGACGGTAAGGGCCATATTCTCCAGGATTTTCAGGAGATTCATCCCAATCCATTCCCAACCAAGCAAGGTTTTCCAACTGGCTTTTTTCGCCATCTTCGATATTACGTTTTTGGTCAGTATCCTCAATACGAATAATAAAGTCTCCATCATTGTGGCGGGCAAACAAATAATTGAATAATGCAGTTCTTGCATTTCCAATATGCAGATGCCCAGTTGGACTTGGTGCATAGCGTACGCGTACTTTCGTCATTTTCTTCCTCTTCTTTCAAACTAGACTTTGACTAACAGTAAAAATTCCGTCAGTTACGGCTTCTCAAATATCATTTATTTAAAGCCACTCAGCACAAATTTTACCTTTTCTAAGGTAAATAGTAAAGCCAACTGGTTGAATTTCCTTACCAGTTGGCTGAATTTCTTTTTTATTTTGATTGTTTTGTCTTTTTCTCTGTCTCTTTTTTATTATCGATTCCTCGTCCTGCATGGGCAGGTTTAGCAAAGATCATACGTCCAGCAGCTGTTTGAAGGGCGCTTGTCACAACGACTTCGATACGTTCATTCATATAATGCTGTCCATCTTCTACGACAACCATCGTGCCGTCATCAAGGTAGGCTACCCCTTGTTGGCGTTCTGTCCCAGCTTTTACTACTAGAACATTCATCGTTTCGCCAGGAATGACGACTGGTTTCACGGCATTTGCCAACGCATTGATATTAAGAACAGGTACATTTTGGAATTCAGAGACTTTATTCAAGTTATAGTCATTGGTTACGATGACACCGTCTAAAAGCTTGGCTAATTTGATCAACTTGCTGTCTACTTCGCTGATATCTTCAAAGTCTCCATCGTACATTTCGACAGATATACCTTCTTCTTTTTGCAAAGCATTTAGGATATCTAATCCGCGACGACCACGCACACGTTTCAAACTATCCCCTGAGTCCGCGATGTATTGTAGTTCGTAAAGAACAAAATTAGGGATCATCAAGGTTCCTTCTAAGAACCCAGTCTTTGTAATATCATAAATCCGACCATCAATAATCACGCTTGTATCCAAGATTTTATATTTATGGAAATTTTCTCCTGATTTTCGTTCTAACAGTTGGCTCTCCACTTGGCTAGCTGTTTCTTGCTCGATTTTTTTACTTCGTGAACCAAAGACTTTCTTCCATTCTTCGATTCGTGTCGTTCCCATTCTCAATCCCAAATAACCTAAGATGATCATCAGTAAAATCGGCAATACACTATTGACGAATGGAATTTCCATATTGTAAAGAGGGGTTGAGATCACAACGCCTAAAGTCAATCCGATGATCGCACCGATTGCACCGAAGAGAAGATAAGTCAAACTGACCTCGCTTAGTTTTTGTTCTACTTGTTTGATAATAGCTGAGATATGTTTGGCCAACAGCAAAGATAATAAAAAGAAAATAAGTGCGCCTAACAAGCTGTTGGTAAATGTATTATTCAGCCACCCATTTGACTGTTGACCGATTGCCTGCCAAGCTGAGGGTAAAAATGAAATACCCAAGCTTGCGCCGACAATGATCATCAGCAACGTAATGACACGTTTTTGCATCGTTTTTCCTCCGTTTCGACAATCATTTATTATTTAGCGGAACACACGCTTCAACGTTTCAGCCAAAGTTGCTACTCCAACGATCTCGATTCCTTTTGGCGCTTCCCAGTTGCCTAAATTGTTTTTAGGCAGGTAAACTTTTGTGAAGCCGAGTTTTTGGACTTCTTTGACCCGTTGTTCAATATGACTGACACGTCTGATTTCTCCAGTCAGTCCGATTTCACCGATGAAACATTCCGTCGGCTGTGTTCCTTTTTCTTTGTAGCTTGAAGCAATACTGACAGCGATAGCTAAATCAATCGCTGGTTCATTTAATTTTACCCCACCTGCAGCTTTTAAGTAAGCATCTTGATTCTGAAGAAGTAGTCCAGCTCTTTTTTCCAGCACTGCCATGATCAGAGATACACGATTGAAATCAAGACCTGTTGTCGTTCGCTTAGCATTTCCGAACATAGTAGGTGTGACTAATGCTTGGATCTCTACCAAAATTGGACGTGTTCCTTCCATTGCCACAACGATAGCAGAGCCAGTCGCACCGTCTAGGCGTTCCTCTAAGAAAATCTGTGAAGGGTTAGCGACTTCTTCCAATCCATGCTCATGCATTTCAAAAATCCCAATCTCGTTCGTTGAGCCAAATCGGTTTTTTACCGCTCGTAAAATTCGGAAACTATGATGTTGTTCACCTTCAAAATATAACACTGTATCCACCATATGCTCTAACATTCTTGGACCGGCGATCGAACCTTCTTTCGTAACATGACCGACGATAAAGATGGCAATCCCATTCGTTTTAGCGATTTTGAGTAATTCTGCAGTGGTTTCTCTTACTTGGCTGACACTTCCTGCCACACTTGTGATGTCTGGCTGCGTCATCGTTTGGATGGAATCAATAATAACATAATCAGGGGAGATATGTTCGATGGCACGACTGATTTCATTCATATCTGTTTCAGCGTATAGATAAAATTCTGTGTTGATACTTCCGAGGCGCTCCGCGCGTAATTTTATCTGTTCTGCGCTTTCTTCGCCGGATACATACAAGACTTTCCCGCCTATGGCTGCTAATTGCTGAGAAACTTGTAATAGCAAAGTGGATTTACCAATACCTGGATCACCACCGATCAAGACCATGGATCCCGGTACCACACCTCCACCTAGCACACGGTTCAGTTCTTCTAATTTCGTTTTGACCCGAGGTTCTTTTTTAGGGACGACGTCTGCGATTTTTGTTGGTTTCGCTTTTTCTCCTGTCAAACTTGTCCGCGTTCTGCGGTCTGTTGTATCTTGTTCGATTTCTTCGACCATCGTATTCCATTTTCCGCAATTTGGGCAGCGCCCCAAGAACTTAGGCGACACATACCCGCAATTTTGGCAAACAAATTGTACTTTTGATTTTTTTGCCATTGTACCGCCTCCTTTTATTCTAACCATGAGACATTAAATCAAGCTTAAATTTCTTTATCGTTTTATTTACTGGAAGAACCAAATCCGCCTTGACGTTGAACAGTCGTTTGATCTTGATCTGCTTTTAAAAATGGCAAGAAGATTCCTTGACCGATACGCTCACCTTTTTTGATCACTACATCCTTGAAACTAAAGTTGGTGAATTGGAACATGATATGGCCTTCATTTGCCTCATTATTGTAATAATCGCTGTCAATCACACCCACGCCGTTCGTCAACACTAAAAACCGCTTCAACGGATTGCTTGAACGGTTAGCAAGCTGCAAAAATTCATCTTCTCCCATGTAGGCTTTGATCCCAGTAGGCACGAGGATCGGTTTTAACTGTTTTTCATTTTCTGATACGTCTTTTTTCAATGCATCTGCGACGGTTTCCAATCCTTTTTTCCAGCCTGCTTTCCAGATACTTGGAATCACGACCTCTTCTGCTGCTTCAAAATCATAGCCAGCAGCATGATGTGTAGCGCGTTGCGGTAGATTGATATTTTGCTCTTTATATTTAGAAATAACTTCAAATCCTCTTTTTCTCACCGGTTTTCCTCCCTAAATAAACTACTCCTATTCTAACATATTCGAGGCTATAAAAGACTCTCTTTACAAATTCTTCAAGAAATTCTGCTATCCTAAAGTCAACCATTAACGCGTTCTTTTACCGAACAACTGCAAGTTGTACAAAAAAACTATTTTTTACATGACTTTACTCGTCAAAACAAGTAGAATAGAACGAAATTAATGAGTGGATATTTGATTGAGGTGTCACATGCGTAAAGAAATAAAAAATGCAAAACGAATTATTGTCAAAGTAGGAACAAGTACATTGATCTATCCCAATGGAAACATCAATCTTGCAGCGATCGATCAGTTAGCTTTTGTCCTTTCCGATCTTAGAAATCGTGGAAAGGAAGTGATCCTAGTCTCATCGGGAGCTGTAGGCGTCGGTATGCATAAATTACATTTGTCAGAACGTCCGACTTTGATCCCTGAACAGCAAGCTGCGGCGGCTGTTGGTCAATCCGAATTGATGAATATCTATAATCAAAGATTCAGTGTATATAATCAGCAGACAGCACAAATCCTCGTGACAAGAGACGTGGTAGATTACCCTGAAAGTCGTAAAAATGTGAGGAATACATTGGAACAGCTTTTGATCATGGATACGATTCCTATCGTAAACGAAAATGATACTGTCGCAGTAGATGAATTAGATCATCTGACAAAATTTGGCGATAATGATCAGCTGTCAGCAATCATGGCAAAACTTGTCGCGGCAGACCTTTTGATCGTTCTTTCTGATATCGACGGTTTTTATTCAGATAATCCGACTACAAATCCCGAGGCTCAGATGTATCGCTATATCGATAAAATCGATGAAAAGATTCTAGCACAAGCAGGTGGTGCAGGTAGCACCTTTGGAACAGGCGGTATGCAAAGTAAATTAAAAGCAGCTTCTAGGATATTTGAAGCAAACAGTGCAATGATTTTAGCAAATGGGAAAAATCCGGCAATCATTTTTGATATTCTTGCAGGAAAAGAAGTAGGTACTTTATTTAAGGAGGACTTGAAATGACTGATTTGATGCAATTAGGGCAACAGGCAAAAGATAGTGCGCAACAACTAGCACTTATGCCTACAAACCGTAAAAATGAGCTACTTATTCAAATGGCGAAAACCATCAAAAAGAATCAACAGGCGATCATCGAAGCAAATCATAAGGACTTAGAGAAAGCAGTCGAAAACAATATCAGTGAAACGATGCAAGACCGCTTGCAGCTGACGCCTGAACGAATCAATGCCATGGCTGCAGAGATCGAAAAGATTGCTTCGTTAGACGATCCTATTGGAAAAGTAGATGAGATGTGGACGAACACCGACGGATTGAGAATCGGCAAAAAGCGCGTGCCCCTCGGCGTGATTGGTATCATTTACGAATCTCGTCCAAATGTCACGACTGATGCAGCCAGTCTAGCGTTCAAATCAGGGAATGCCGTTATCCTTCGCGGTGGCAAAGAAGCATTCTTCTCGAACCAATTGCTGGTCCAATTATTGCAGCAAGTACTGCTTAGTGCTGGCGAATCTCCTTATGCCATCCAGTTTGTCGATGATACTTCTCATGAAACTGCAGAACAGTTGATGCGATTGACAGAATACTTAGATGTGCTGATCCCTCGAGGCGGAGCAAAATTGATCCAACGAGTCAAAGAACAAGCAACGGTACCTATCATTGAAACAGGTACAGGAAATAATCACGTATACATCGATAAAGAAGCACAGTTGTCTATGGCAGTGAAAATCATCGTCAATGCAAAAGCTTCCCGTCCTTCTGTCTGCAACGCGGCAGAAACATTACTGATCCATTCTGAGATCGCACCCTTTCTCTTACCAGCCATTGAAAAAGAACTGGTAGAACACGGCGTCTCTTTACGTGCGGATACTCGTGCGTTAGAATATCTAGAGACAGCTGCTTTAGCAGAAGAGGCAGATTGGGATACTGAATATCTGGATTATATCCTTGCCGTCAAAGTAGTCGATTCTTTAAGTGAAGCAATTGCGCATATCAACCGACATAACACCAAGCATTCAGAAACAATCGTGACAGATAGCTATTCGGCTAGTCAGCGTTTCTTGAATGAAGTGGACGCGGCGGCTGTCTATGTCAATGCCTCCACTCGTTTTACAGACGGATCGGTATTTGGTTTTGGTGCAGAGATCGGTATCTCCACTCAAAAGCTACATGCCCGTGGTCCAATGGGTTTAAATGAATTGACTTCCACAAAATATATCATTTATGGCGATGGACAAATCCGCGAATAATGTTTCGTGTGAAACATTATTCACGCCTTTTGCCTTTTTACTGTAAAGGTTCTATCCAATTAGAAAGGTGTCAATATGTTTGAAATTTTAATGATTTTTTTTATTTACCTTATTTCTCTGAATATCGCTGCTTTTCTAGGAGTCGGTATTTTATCCCTTTTTTTTCAGTTCAAAAAACGAAGCATAGGGAGTCAACGGGAAAAATGGGCGCAGTATTTTGACAAAATTGGTCCAAAAGGTTTGGTTGCTCGCTTACACATCAGCTACATGGTTGCATTATGCCTGTTAGCTGGAGTCAATTACTATTCTTTTTTCGATCATTCAATTGCCTATACGATTACGTTGCTGATTGCTGGGATCTTTCACTTATCTTATAAATATCAGCTGAATAAAAACCACTTGAATCGGACTTTCCGCTAAAAAATATCCGTACGATAAGTAGGGTGCCTTGAACATCGGCAAAAAACTGCCGAACTTTTTAGAGCGTGGGACAAAAGTAAAGAAAAACTTTTGTCCCACGCTCTAAACATGTATAAACGGCGGGAGCAGAAGCAACTCC
>NZ_BJLL01000057.1:0-16446 GCF_007996925.1 Enterococcus sp. NBRC 3427
ACAACCTCTTCTTTAAACGGAGCTCAAAAGCTTGCATCTATGGTAATAAGTCCAACCAAGTCAAAAATGAGAAGCTTTTTTGTCTGTCCTTATTACTTGATGCAGGGCAGCTTTTTCAAAACCTCTTTTGGTTACACAAGGTTCTCTTCAAAGAATGTTGCCATTTTTTCAAATGGAATGATGTCTGTCTGGTCGTATAGATCTGTATGGGAAGCTCCTGGAATGATCATGAGTTCCTTGTTATCGCCTTTCAGCTCATTGAAAGCATCCTCCCCAAAGTAACGTGAGTGAGCTTTTTCCCCATGAATGACTAATACCGCATGACGGATTTCTGGAATATAATGCAATAGTTTCGCATTCATAAGTGATAACCCTGATGTCCTATTCCAACCGTCGTTAGAATTTAAAGAACGGACATGGTATCCGCGATCTGTTTTATAATACGCATGGTAATCTTTAACAAACTGAGGAGCATCTTCAGGCAATGGGTCAACCACTCCTCCAGCACGTGCGTAGTCCCCTTGTTTGAAATCAATGATACGTTGTGCATTTAATTCTTCACGCATTTTATATCGGGCATCTTCATCCATAGCATCGAAGTAGCCATTGGCTGTTACTCGAGTCATATCGTACATTGTTGAGACGACTGTTGCTTTGACCCGTGTATCGATCGCTGCCGCATTCAATGCCATACCTCCCCATCCACAAATACCGATGATTCCGATTCTCTCAGGGTTTACATTTTTTTGTACAGATAAAAAGTCTACTGCCGCTTGAAAATCTTCCGTATTGATATCAGGCGAAGCAACATATCGTGGTATTCCTCCGCTTTCTCCTGTAAACGATGGGTCAAATGCAATCGTTAAAAAGCCTCTTTCAGCCATCGTCTGCGCATATAGACCAGACGATTGTTCCTTTACTGCGCCAAATGGTCCGCTCACAGCGATTGCTGGCAATTTCTCTTCACTTACTTCTTTTGGTTCATATAAATCAGCGACTAATGTGATACCGAAACGATTTGGGAAGGTCACCTTTCGATGATTGACTTGCTCGCTTTTTGGAAATACTTTGTCCCATTCTTGGGTGATATTTAATTCTTTACTCATATTCTAAACGCTCCTTTGATTAAAATTGACATTTGTTTTTGAATGTATTATCATGATAAAACTTAAACCTGACTTTAGGTCAAGGGTAAAATTTTAATTTAGGAGGATTTTTTTATGTATTCCATTGGACAAGTGTCTGAAATGTTTGGACTTCCTGTTTCTACTTTACGTTATTACGACAAAGAGGGATTATTTCCTGATATCCAGCGTGTTTCCGGTATTAGAAAATTTTCAGAGAGTGAATTAGAGGCTTTGAGAGTCATTGATTGTTTGAAAAAATCTGGTTTAGAGATAAAAGACATCAAGCAATTCATGGAATGGAGTAAAGAAGGCAGTAAGACATTTGCGGTTCGTAAAGAACTATTTGAAAAGCAAAAAGAAGTTGTAGAAGAAGAAATAACAAAATTAGAAAGAGTACTCGCTATGCTAAATTACAAAAGCTGGTACTATGAAGAAGCAATAAAAACCGGCAATGAAGAAGCCGTATTGAAACTGATTCCTGATGATTTACCCCAACATGTAAAAGAAGCTTATGAACATTCTCACTGAACAAACGGATAACTCACTTTCCTTCTCTATGAACTTCATGAAAACATGAATAAACACCTCTAACTGATTGTTAGAAGTGTTTATTTTTTCACTCAAGTATCCTGCACTTACAGAAATATCCTTTTTACCGCCATCCTAATTCTGGAGCGATATCTTTTACGATTGTTTCAAGCAAGTGCATGTTGTATTCTACCCCCAAAGTATTAGGAATCGTGACAAGTACTGTGTCTGCTTCTTTGATTGCTTCATCTTCAGCGAGCTCCTTGATTAATTGATCAGGTTCACCAGCAAAAGTTTTTCCAAAAATCGTCGGGTTCCGGTGATAAGCAAGATAGCCGACAGCATCTTGTTGCGGACTACCGTCTTGTCCAAATAAGCGTCGATCCAAATCAGTGGTGATTGGCTGGATCGAGCGAGTGACCAATGTTCTTGGTTCAAAATCATGACCTGCCTGCTTCCACGCTTCTTTATACGCACGTAATTGGTTTGCTTGTTGGATATGGAACGGCTCATGGGATTCGTAATTGACTAATGTAGATGATTGCAGATTCATTCCATGTTGTGCTGCCCAGATTGCCGTTTGCTGCGAACCAGCTCCCCACCAGATTCTTTGTCGTAATCCTTCTGAATAAGGTTCGATCCGTAATTTTCCTGATCCTTGTGGGAACATTGGTTGAGGATTTGGTTCTGCAAATGGTTTTCCTTCAAGTAGTTCCAAGAATTCAAGAGTGCGTTCCCGTGTTACCTCTTTGATTTCTTCTTCACTGTAATCATACCCAAAGTATTTCCAGCCATCTAGAACTTGTTCAGGTGAACCACGACCCACTCCTAGTTGCACTCTTCCTTGTGTGATGATATCTGTCAATCCAGCATTTTCTGCCATATAATAAGGATTTTCATATCGCATATCGATAAGTCCTGTGCCGATTTCGATCTTACTCGTCTTTGCGCCGATTGCAGCTAGCAAAGGAAACGGCGACCCAATCTGAGGGGCAAAATGATGTACGCGGAAAAACGCTCCGTCTACTCCAATTTTTTCTGCTTCCACTGCTAAATCGATGGATTGCAAATAAGCATCTTGAGCTGTTTTCACGAGTGATCCTTGCTCCATCCAATGTCCAAAGCTTAAAAAGCCGATTTTTTTCAAGGTAATGACCTCCTCCAACCCTACAAAAATGGAAGGTTTTTTATTTTTAATATGAACTGATTCTACTACTTTTTTTCTTAAAAGACGAATAATTGTTCTCGCGTCATATTCAAGAAATCTATCGGCTTACTATACCCCTACTTCCTTCATCATCTGCCATGTCTTAATCTCTTTTAATAGTCTTTCACATCGTTGTTTTTTGACTCAAAATGATTGTTTCTAACGTGTATTTATGGTAAAAAAGACAGGATGAGTTCTTTGTACACATCAATTTATACGCTGAACAACAAGAAACATATAAACTAAGAAACCCATTGTTTTTTTCGCTCCATCATATAGAGTTTTCTTTAGATAAACAGTTACATTTACTAATACATAACGGAGGAAATCAAATGAAAAAAATCTATTTTTTATGTACGGGCAATTCTTGCCGCAGTCAAATAGCAGAAGGCTACGCGCGTAAATATCTGCCTCATTCAAAGTTTGAGATCAGAAGTGCGGGGATCGAGACACATGGTTTGAATCCAAGAGCTGTAAAGATCATGGCAGAAGACGGTATCGATATTTCCAAACAGACGTCTGATTTGATTGATAGAGATTACTTTGCTCAGGCAGACTTGATCATTACACTTTGTGGTGATGCCAAAGACAAGTGCCCTGCCGTTCCAAACAATCACGAACACCTTCACTGGGACCTAAAAGATCCTGCACAAGCTGTCGGGAGCGAAGAAGAAATATTAGCGGAATTCAGAAAAGTCAGAGAAGTAATCAAAACAAAGGTTTCTGACTTAAATCAATATGCCCCAAGTTTATAAAGGAATCCTCAAAAATGTTTTTACAATTAACTGATAGATAGAATTGTTCTCTAGCAAAAACTTCTTCTCTTCTTTTTGTTAGATCAATCGTTCCTCCCGTTGACAAATGGATACTTCTCTGCTATTTTATTAGCAATCAATGAAACGCGATGACAAAGAAAGTAAAGTAATGTTAGACGCCAAAGAGAGTTCCTGCTTGGTGAAAAGGAATGCGTATCTGTTACTTGAAAATGGCTTTTGAGCGGATTTCCCGAATATTTAAGGAAATACGGATGTCTACCGTTAACAAGGCACAGTTTCCAAAAGATGATTTTTTTGGGTACTGATCGAGGTAAAGTCTGTGAGGATTTTATAACCAAAGGTGGTAACGCATATCTATGCCCTTAGCAATTTTTTGCTAGGGCATTTTTTTGTACCCACTTTTGAATCGACTATCGATACTAATTAAGTCCATCTACTACTTGACCTTGGATACTATCGAAAGGAAGTGAATTTTCGGAAAATTTTGAATCATCCAACAAAATTTTGACATGATGTGGTCAAAAATTGGAAATGCGCATTCATAAATAAACAATTGGGGGAAAATAGAATGAATAAAAAATTTACAGTAAAGCATATTGTAGCTATCGGTATCGGAGCAGCTGTCTTCTTTATCTTAAAACGTTTCGTCACCATTCCAACAGGTGTTCCAAATACGGATATCGCGACCGCTTACCCTTTTCTAGCGCTGCTAGGCGTAGTTTACGGGCCAGTCGTTGCAGGATTAGCTGGTTTTATTGGCCATGCACTGGGTGACTTAACTACTTATGGTGCTTGGTGGTCATGGATCATTGCATCTGGGATTTTAGGTGTGTTTTTTGGTTTATTGACCAAACGTATCCCGATTGAAGAAGGCATATTTGGTAAAAAAGAAATCACGCTCTTTCTCGTGGGTGAAACGATTGCCAATTTAGTGACATGGGTGATTATTGCGCCTGTGGGAGATATTTTGATTTATGCAGAGGCTCCAAGCAAAGTCTTCACGCAAGGAATCGTTGCTGGAATCACAAATGCTATTGTGACAGGGATTATCGGCATTATTTTATTGAAAGCTTATGCACAGACAAAAGTCAAAAAAGGAAGTTTGAACAAAGAAGCTTAGAACGCGAGGAACTAAAATGATCGAGTTTCGTAATTTTACATTTCAATATGACAGCCAAGCCGAAGCAACATTAAAAAATATCGATTTGATTATCCATCCTGGGGAAAAAATTTTGATCATAGGACCTAGCGGCTCAGGAAAATCAACTTTGGGAAAATGTTTGAATGGCATCATCCCACAAAATGAAAAAGGAAGTTTTACTGGTCAATTAACGATCAATGGTAAAAATTTCAGTGAATCTTCTATCTATGATCTTTCATTAGAAGTAGGCACCGTTTTACAAGATACTGACAGCCAATTTGTCGGATTAACAGTAGCTGAAGACATCGCTTTTTCTCTTGAAAATGAGATGATCGAACAAAAAGAAATGCAAGAAACTGTCAATTTCTGGGCAGAAAAGACGAATTTACTGGCCCAATTAGACAAACGTCCGCAAGATCTATCTGGCGGACAAAAGCAGCGGGTAGCAATGGCTGGTGTTTTGATCGATGAAACACCTATTCTCTTGTTTGATGAACCATTAGCTAATCTTGATCCACAGACAGGCTATGAAGCAATCCAGATGATTGACCGTCTCTATCAATCGCAACAATTTACGACGATCATTATTGAACATCGTTTGGAGGAAGTGCTAGCTGCACCAGTCGATCGCATCATCTTGATTGATGAGGGAAAGATCATTGCGGATATAGCTCCTACTGAATTGCTGAAAAGTGATTTATTGTCGAAGTGCGGAATTCGTGAACCCTTATACATCACAGCATTAAAACGATCTGGACTCTCATTGACAGAATTCCCAGATTTAACACAAGTCGATCAACTGGTTTCCCCAGAGATTGCTGCTGCTTTAGCAAAACAACAAGGGACTTTTTGTTCTCCTTCTAAAAAGAAAACGCCGCTATTGACATTGAAAGATGTATCCTTCCACTTCGGTAAGGAACCAATCATCAAAGGAATCGATTTAACTCTTCATCAAGGAGAGATGGTTAGTTTAGTCGGACATAATGGAGCAGGAAAATCCACATTGTCCAATCTCATCACCGGTTTCCAACCTTTCCAAAAAGGCGAACTGTTGTGGAAAGACCAATCAATCATATCTGAAAGCATCAAAGAGCGAGCGGACAAAATTGGCTATGTACTGCAAAACAGTAACCAAATGCTTTCTAAAAACATAGTTTTTGAAGAAGTTGCTTTGGCTTTAGAAAATCGCGGTGAAGATCCGATAAACATCCAAGAAAAAGTCTTGGAAACTTTGAAAATATGCGGATTGTATGAGTTTCGTAACTGGCCGATTTCAGCGCTGAGCTATGGACAAAAACGACGGGTAGCAGTGGCATCTATATTGGTACTCGAACCAGAATTGCTGATTCTTGATGAACCGACAGCTGGACAAGATTACTATCACTACACTAAAATGATGGATTTTTTGAAAAAATTGAATCAGCAAGGCATCACGATTTTGATGATCACTCATGATATGCACTTGATGCTGGAATATACAGAACGGACGATTGTTTTGAAAGAAGGACAAATTATTGCAGATGAAAGACCTTCGAAGGTACTATCTTCAACCGATTTAGTTGCCTCGGCAAGCTTGCGGAAAACTAGTTTGTATCATTTGGCAAAAAGTAATCAGCTGACAGATGCTAGCGGATTCGTTTCGGCTTTTATTCAGCATAAGGGGGACCCTTATGACAGAGAATAATCTCATCGGTTATGTACCGAAAAAAACAATCATCCATCAACTCAGCGGTTTTACCAAACTTTTTTGTTTTCTATTACTTTCGATTATTGGGATGGTCTCTTATGACACACGATTTTTGCTTTGTCTTGCTGTGTTTTCGGTTCTCATTTTTCGGATAGCCAGAATTAGTTATTCTGAGATCTCTTTTGTATTGAAGTTCATTGCTTTTTTCTCCATTTTGAATTTATTGACTGTTTATTTATTTGCCCCAGAATACGGAGTAGCTATCTATGGTACTCGCCATGTCATCTTTGATGGAATCGGTAGATATACGCTCACTCAAGAACAGATTTTTTATGAATTCAATTTACTGATTAAATATTTCGTTACCATTCCTCCAGGTTTGATTTTTATTTTAACGACGAATCCAAGTGAATTAGCTTCTAGTATCCATCGAATTGGTGGCTCTTATAAAATTGCTTATGCCTTTTCTTTAGCGCTACGCTACATTCCAGATATCCAAGAGGATTTTCGAACGATTTCCAAAGCCCAGCAAGCACGAGGAAATGAACTCTCTGGTAAAGCCTCTCTCATGAAACGGGTACGAGGAAATTTGACGATTGCGATCCCATTGATTTTTTCCAGTTTAGAACGTATTGAGACGATTTCTTCTGCCATGGAACTTCGGCGTTTTGGAAAGAAAAAAGGACGGACATGGCTGTCGGCAAAACCATTGCAGCGGAATGATTATCTTGCACTATTTCTCGTTGTCCTCTTTTGTTCAATAGGGATTTTATTAGTTATCCTAAATGACGGACGATTCTATAATCCATTTCATTAAATAGAGGTTGTGGAGAAGCTGGTCTGCATCAAGTAATAAGTCCAGCCAAACAAAAACAGCGTTTCATGTTTTTGAATTGGCTGGACTTTAGAGAAACAAAACGGAAAAATAGTTCCTCATATTTTGCCGTTTTTTGAGCTAATACTGAGGGTCAGTTGATTGAACACCGTTTATTCGGAAGAAGGAACTGTAGCAAGACTTTTGTTACAGTTCCTTTGTATTTAGTTTTCTACTTCTAAATAGATAGAATTATTATAAATATAAAGGCAGTTTTTTAATATCTGCTTATTCATAACTAGACAACAAGGTTAAAATCTCTAGTGGATGATTGGATTGCATCAACTGTGCCATTTGTTCTGGTTGCTTTTCTAAATAGTGAATAACAGAAAAAATTTTTTTGAACTCTGCATGTTTCAAATCCTTTCTCTTTATTGCTAACAGCAGTACGATACGTATCTGTTCCCCATGCCATAGGATTGGTTCTTTCATTGTTGCAATAGAAATCATCGAATGTTTTACATACAGCGGATTACCGTGAGGAATCGTTACAAATGGTGCCACTCTAGTACTGGCGTGACGGTCTCGTTCCAAGACAGAATCGACGAATTCCGACTCCACATAATGATGTTCTACTAAGACATTCCCCATAAAATTTAAAATATCTACTGGGTCAGTCCATTCAAGCTGAGGAAAGATCAAAAATGGATGAGTAAAGCTTGCTAGATCAAACGTTTTTTTCTTCTTGATAGGTACATGTTCCAGCATATATTTTGTCAAATAGGCCAGATCAGTTTCTGTGATCATTGGTGAAATCTCGATTACTGGAATATTTTCATGTTTAAACGGTAATGTAGCTAAAATAAAATCAACAGGTGGAAAGTCTTCCCTCTCTAGTCCTGGCTTATATTCAATTAAATCTATAATCGTTAATTCCGGAAGTTCTCTGTTCAGCCGCGCTTCAAGAAAAGTAGCCATAGCTTTTGAATATTCACTAACTAAAACGGCTTGGTATCTTCTACTTTTCTGATGTTTGTGTCTCTCGATCGCCGCTTGAAAATGGATCGTTAAATATGCTGTCTCATCTTGCGGAACATAAAAATTTTCTTTCTCAAAATAATCTTCTAGAATCAACTGTAAAACTAAAAAAAGTTGTGTGTACGTACTAAATACGTTTTTCGTCAATGGATTAGAAATCTGCAAGCCATAATGGAGTCGAAAATAGGTCGAAGATAAATGAGACCTTAAGTTTTGTTTCAGTAACTGATCTTCTTTCAATGAATAACCTAAAAACTGCTCCACTTGTACAATCAAATGATCAGTAAGTGTACTAGATTCCTTTTGAAATCGTGTGGCTGCTTGTGAGTTTGTAAAAAGATTGGCGATACGCAAAGCCAGATAATTGATTTCATCAGGAGAAAATTCAATTGGGTAAATAGTGGCTAATTTTGCTAAGATCTGACTACTTAACTGCTGTGCTTGGGTGTGCTCAACGACTTCATTTTCGTCTTTACTTAATTTCACTTTCTGGTACTGTTTCATTCGCTCAAGCATAAAATAGATATGAATCTCCACACTAGCCAGTCCTCCTGGTTGTTCTAGATGATTTTCATAGAAAACTTCTTTTAATGTATGTTGGATGACTTTTAATGTATCTTTGGCAAAAAATTCTTTCAACGACGGACTTTGTGGATTTTCTTTCTGCATATTGCGTAGCGTCTTAACAAGCAGCTGTCTTTTTTCTTGTTCATCGCCTTTAAGAAAAGTGCCAAGTTTTGTTTTGGATACTAGCTGTAAATGATGGTACTCAAAAAAGCTTTTCAGCTCTGTCAATTCTTTACGAATCGTACGTTTTCCAACATATAGTTTTTCCGAAAGCTCTTCAAGACTAAATCCGTCTTTTGCTACTAGCAGATGGAAAATCAATAATTGACGAAGCTGGTTTTTATCCATTTCTGTTTGTGCCTCTTCATTAAGCGCTTGTTTCAATTGTTCCTTTTCGTGAGGCAGACCATTCAACAAGATCCCTGTCCCCTTTTTTCTTTCAATCATCAAAGGCAGCTGTTTGTCTCTGAACCAAGTTTCAATGACATTCAAATCGCTATGAACCGTTCTTTCCGACACATGGAAATGCTCTGCTAGCTTTTTTATTGTGATATAATTATTCGTTTCAATTAATTGGTAAATCAAAGATTGCTGACGCTGATTCATAATAAGCAGAAACTCCCTTCCAAATAAAAAATCGATCATGATAACACATCTATTATGTCTCATCACGGTCGATTTTTCATCTTATGTTATTACATTTCACTTAATAATTGGTGAACCGCTGCTTTATCTGGCGCATCCATCAATGCTTGACGGAAATCATCATCCATCAATTTACGTGAAAGACGTTGCAGTATTTTCAAGTGCATATCTCCTTGGCTGTTTTCAGGTACAGCAATCATAAAGATCATATGTGCAAGTTTTCCATCTAAAGAATGCCACTCTACTCCATCTTGACTTCTGGCAAAAGCCACTGTTGGTTTACGAACATAAGCTGATTTTCCGTGTGGAATAGCGATTCCCATGCCGATTCCCGTCGTACTTTCCTTTTCTCTATCATAGATGACTTCTTTAAACCCGTTTTTATCTGTGATCGCCGCTGTTTTTTCTAAACGTTGGACTAAATCTTCGATTACTCCGTCTTTTGTTGTTGCTGTTTCACCTAGAACGATTGCTTCATCTGACATAATATCCGTGATAGAATCAAAAGTTTCAGTTTTCGTATAAACATCACTTGTTTCAGATTCTGATAAATCCGCTACCGCTACCCCATTTGCTGCAGCAACTGCAGTATGTTCTAATGTTGGTTTCAAGATTCTTAACATTAACACGGTGACAGCAATACCTGCAACCACTGCTACAAAAAACATGGCTACATGATCGACTGCTCCTAAAACTGCTACGATTGGACCGCCATGAGCGACATGATCTGTCACTCCTGAAAGCATTGCGATGACACTTCCTGTCATCGCTCCGACTACAATACTTGGAATCACTCGTAATGGATCTGTTGAAGCAAACGGAATCGCACCTTCTGTGATCCCGAACAGCCCCATGGCTAAGGATGCCTTACCAGCTTCTCGTTCTGTTTTTGTAAATTTGGTTTTCAATATCAATGATGCCAATCCTAATGCTAACGGAGGGATACAGATAGCTACAGCAATTGGACCCATGATGGAATAATTTCCTTCTGCAATCAAGCCAGATCCGAACAGAAAGGCTACTTTATTGAACGGTCCACCCATATCAAAAGCAATCATTGCTCCTAAGATCATAGCTAAAACAATTTCACTTCCTCCTTGCATCCCTGCTAAAAAGTGAGTCAGCGAACTAAATAAAAGAGCTACTGGTTCTCCAATAACGTAGATAAACACAAAACCAACTGCCAATGATCCTAAAATTGGGATAACAATGATTGGCATAATCGATTGTAAAGCTTTCGGTACTCGTACTTTCTTGATTCCTAAAGCAATGAAACCTGCTAAAAATCCAGTGATGATTCCGCCTAAGAACCCCGCATTCGCATCACTACCATATAATGCGCCATTTGCTGCTAACATCCCCCCAACAAATCCAGGAACAAGTCCTGGACGATCTGCAATGCTTTGCGCAATAAATGCAGATAAGATTGGAACCATCAACCCCATAGCAATACTTCCGATACTATTCATCGTTGCCCAAATCGTTCCTTCTGGTATCTTGATTCCTTCAGGTGTCGCTGTTCCGCCCAATGTTAATGAAATTGCGATCAATAATCCTCCTGTAACTACGAATGGCACCATATATGAAACACCATTCATCAAACTCTTATAGATTTTCTTACCTAAATTTTCTGATTCACTTTTATTTTCGGCAGAAATAGTTGTCTCTGTACTTTTATAGATTGGCGCTTTTCCTGCTAAAATCTCTCCTACCAATTCATCTGCATGATGGATTCCTTCTTGCACGCCTACGGTTATCAATGGTTTGCCGCCAAATCGTGATTTATCTATTTTAGTATCCGCTGCGATGATTACACCAGCTGCTTCTTCGATATCTTTTGCAGTCAATTCATTTTCGATACCGATAGAACCATGTGTTTCGACTTTTACCTCGGCGCCAACTGCTTTCCCCACTTTCTCTAAGTTTTCTGCTGCCATGTATGTATGGGCAATGCCAACTGGACAAGATGTGATTGCAATAATTTTTTTCATTTTCCTACCGCCTTTCTTTCTACACTTACAGTATATAAAAACGGTTTCTTTTTATTAAGCACAAAATGATTCCGTAATAACTGAAATTTTTGGAATAAATAAAAACTTTGACAAGAAAACGATTCTTTTGCTTGGAAAAATAAAAGTGCATTTCTTTTGTGAAAAAAATCACTACGTTATAAACTGATCATATCAAACATAAAGGAGGTTATTTATGAAAAAGAATCGTTTGTTATTGATTATGTTGGTTGGTGGGTTATTCAGTGGATTAATAGGCGGAGGAGTTGCAGATGCTGTTACAGGTACTAGTAATTTAAATATTCAGCCTCGTTCCATCATAGGAACAGATGAACGCATTCAAATCACGGATACAAAAGCTGAACCTTATAATAGTATGGTCTTCGTAGCAGCAGACGGCAATGCGGGTAGCGGCGCAGTTATTGGAAAGAATACCGTATTGACCGCTGCCCATGTTGTAAAGAAGATACTTGAAAATACGAATAAGGACAGTATTTATGTCATTCCTGGAAGAAATGGAGCTAAACTTCCGTACGGTAAATTCAAAATCAAGTCTGTGCATATTCCTCAAAGTTATATTGATCATGCTGGTGTTGATACAGACATAGCAGTAATCACTGTAGATAGTTTGAACAGTAAGAGCATCGGTGAAGTAGTTCCAGTATTGCCTCTTAAGCTATCTAATTCTATTGAAAACGGTGTTAGTTTAACTACTACTGGCTTTCCCGGTGATAAAACATGGGGAACGATGTGGACAGCACAAGGAAAAGTAACAGGACAAACGAATACTAGAGTCTATTATGATATGGACACAAAGGGCGGACAATCCGGCTCCCCAGTCTATAATGAAAAAAATGAGATTATCGCTGTCCATACAACCGGCGGTAGTAAAAATAATTTTGGTACAAAAATAAATGATGAATATTATCAATTTATTTTAGATCATTTATCATAAAAATATGCTAGTTATAATCGAAACAACAAAAATATCAGGCTCTTAACTTCTAAAGGAAAAAAGAGCCTGATATTTTTCTTTTGTTTCAAAAGATTTTCCCAAATACTAATTGCCTTTAAGACAAAAGAAGTTTTTTCTGATATAAGAAAAAGCGGGATTTCAATCTATCTTTAAATAACTGATGATCACTACCTTATTGGATCACTGAAGCAATATACTTTGCATAAGCTGTACGTCCGCTTTCATTCAAATGGGTTTCATCATCATAAAAAAACTCAGGATGGTTTTTGCTTTCACTATACCAATCGATCATCGTTATATTAGAATACTGATTTGGCAATTTAGCTAATGTGGCATTTATCGTATCTTGCCAGCCAGTCGGAGCTTTTATATTTACCCAGTATACTTTTTTATCTTTAAGCAAAGACATGGTTTGTTCTATAGCATCATCTGTTAACACACCATTGGTTCCTAGCCCGATCACTATTTGTTGGTAAGAAACTAAATCTTTATGCTCCTTTAAGATTTCTGGTATCGCAGTGATTTGTCTTGACTCTTTTGCGTCTACCAATGCTTCTTTTGGAAAAGTCTCTTTCAGTTCCTGATACGCCCCCAGCATAACAGAATCACCGATAAATAATATTTTCTTCTCTTGTGACAACTGATTTTCTCCTGCACTTGCTTTACTAGAATTTTCTTTTAATAAACTTTGCAACTGATTTTGGTCAGCGGTCAACCGATTGGCTGGAGCGCGTAATACCAGTACAGAAACTCCGATTATCATTAGTGCCATAGCTGTCCAAATTTTGGGTGATCTCATCTTCTGCACTCCTTTTCTAAAGAAAGTAATCATGAGTAACGTACACAAAAACACAGTGAATAAACCTGCGATATCCAAATATTTCAAATGATAATGTTTGAATAGATTTGTCAGAGCAATCAATACTGGAAAATGCACCAAATAAAGTTCATAACTAATTTTTCCTACAAAAGAAAGTTTTGTACTAGCGATTTTGGTCTTTTTTGCAATGTTCATATCATCGACACTGGCTAACAATAGAGCAAAACAAATACTGATCAGTAGTTCATTTAGTGTATAAGGAAAAATCGGGAACAGGATCAGACAAAGACTAGCTAGTAGTAAAAGCCAGATTTTACTAAAACTATTTTGTTCAAAGAAACGGCCAATAGTTATTCGATTAAAATACCCCCAAACTCCTAATAAAAATGGAAAAAGTTTAGCCACCGTATGATAATACGCCTTAGCTGAAGGTAAAAACAAACTAAAAAGAATAGAAACAAAAATCAATGTATAAATTAAGTAAAACACTTGTTTTCTCCTCATACGTTTAATGACAATAAACAAAAATGGCCAAATCAAATAAAATTGTAGCTCAACGGAAAGCGACCAATAATGTTTAAATAAAGAAGCATTAAAGTAAGAGTCGAAATAAGATACGCCTTGATTCAGCTGCCACCAATTGTTATAGCCAAAAATCAAACTAGGTAGCTCACTACGAATATTTCCTATCAATACTCGTTGAACACAAAAAACATGAACATAAAATATCCGATTAATTATTTGTGCGACAAAAAAAGGTGGTGACAAAGATATGTCACCACCTCAGACTGTAGACAAAAAAATTTCTTTGTTCTACAGTTTTTTTTGTTTATTCTCACTTACCTAGCACCACGTATAGCATACTATAGCAATCATCATCCCACTTCTTTGTCTTTTGAAATACTACGTTATTTCTTTTTATTAACGAAAAATAAGAGCACTAAACAGACCAAAATAGTTATGACCCTCAACGCGGGAGTAAACAGCAAGGCTATCATTAAATTAGCAAGTTCTCTGACGATTAAGGAATTTGATTCATATAATGCGAATAAAGGTTCTGCAAATAAATTCACATGTCTATAAACAAATTTTGTAAATAAATATGCAGATAGCCCTAAACAAATTATGGTGATATTTTTTTTAGACTTTGGCATTTTTTCTCTCCTATCATAATTTATTCATTTCCTTTTTTATAAAAAATATAGATTGTTTTAAAGTAACAATATGCTATAATTTCAAGAAAATTTACAGGAAATTTGATAACTGATATTATTTACTTTTTGACCACCATATACATAACTTTTATTTTTGTTTCTTTTTTAGAATCCAATGTGATTAAATAAAAATTTTTACAATAATATGCACATATAAATAATAAGATGATATAATCAACAAGAAAAATGTGAATTTTTTCACTATATTTTATCACATGAAAATTCATTAAGAAAGTAGGCGTCGAAGTATCATGCACACACCAGAAGAAATTATGGAAATCAGTATTCATCTTGGAGCAAAAAAAATACAGAAACCTATCTTAGCTAAACTGATTTTAGGGTTTATCGGAGGAGCCATGATTTCTCTAGGTTATTTGGCATACGTACGGGTCTCTGCTTCTATCCCAGAATCTATGTCTAGCTTGACTAGTTTAGTTGGTGCCTCGGTTTTCCCTATCGGTCTGCTGGTCATCCTTCTTGGCGGTGGTGAATTGATCACCGGAAATATGATGGCTGTGGCGATTGCCTTTATGGATAAAAAAGTCACATTCTCACAGCTGGTTAAGAATTGGTCAGTGATTACTTTTGCAAATATTATTGGGGCAATTTTCGTAGCCTACTTCTTTGGACATTTTGTTGGTTTAACTCATTCAGGTGTCTATCTCGACCAAGTGATCCATATTGCTGATCATAAAATTGCTGTTTCTTGGTGGCAAGCATTAGGGTCTGGAATAGGTTGTAATTGGTTTGTTGGTTTAGCGTTATGGTTATCATATGGGGCAAAAGATGCGGCCGGCAAAGTATTAACGATTTGGTTTCCAGTGATGATTTTTGTGGCAATCGGTTTCCAACATAGTGTGGCCAACTGTTTTGTGATACCTGCTGCCATATTTGAAGGTCAAGCGACTTGGTTAGAATTTCTCTCGAATTTTATCCCTGTTTATATTGGAAATATTATTGGCGGAGCTATTTTTGTTTCAGGTTTTTATTACGTTAGTTATAAGCATCATTGAAATCCACATAAGATGTTATCCGAATGATTAAGAAGCTTATCCATTTTTATTATTAAAATCTTCTCTAAGCTAAAAAATAGTTTCTTAATCATTCAGATAATAATCCATACAGTATTTATTTATCTCCTCCCTTTTCCTCGCCACTAACTATTTCTTAGAAAAAGATACCAATAAAATTTCTATTCTAAAGTTTGCTTATGTGCTTTAACTCGCCAAGCACTTTCTATGTCTGCTATCCCACCCCCGATATAAACTGTATCAGTATCTGCTTCAGAAATATAAAATTCCCTTTTATCCGTTGTTCCATAAATGCTTATCTTTCCATTTTCATTTTCATAATTATAGATGCTATAAATTGTTTCCTCTTCCTTGTTTTCTGTCTTCTTCTTTTTTACTTTGATTTGGTCACTTGTAATCTCGATATGGAGTCTAGTATCTTCTTCATGATAAAACCAATGTCCTGACAGCCTATCTGCTCTATCTAATTGTTTTTGTGTAAGAGATATTTTTTTAGGTATGCTTGTTTGACCTTCTGTAGTAGCTGTACAGCCACTCAATATAGTGATACAACCAATTAACAGAACATAAAATATTTTTATCATTATTATAGAACCTACTCTCTTTTCTTAAGATAGAATCATGACTTTTAAAATGGTGATCGTCCTCTTCTGATATTACAGATACTGCTAATTTTTTTACTTAATAATATGCGAAAAAGAAAAGCAATAACCAAAATAAATAGTTACAGGCTTATTTTAATTTATTATATTTAACGATTAACTAATAATTTTTAAATGATATTATTTTACAAAATACGTTTAGAGATAGCTTTTGTCTATTGATTATTCAAAACAAGTGATTCAATAAAGCAACAGATTCTATGA